>JAHILE010000017.1 GCA_018897155.1 Nanoarchaeota archaeon
ATAATCGCTCCTGCCTGCTTTAATTGATTGTATATTTCATTATATTTTGGATGCTCGACAATGAAAAGCAAATCATATGAGTTAATTAGCTCCTGCCCGTTTTCCATTCTTTGAAAATTATCTATTTTTTCAGGCGCATATTCCGGTTCGGCTGTTCGGAAATGTTTCTTTTTTCTGATGCAAAACTCGATAATCGTTTGTTTTCAACTTCAGCTATGTTTGGATATACCTCTTCTGCGGTTTGGAACTCCAAGTCTTTGGCATTTGGCTCTTTTCTAGGTTTTGAGGCCCAGATTAATCTTGCTGTGTCTTTTGCCTTGGGCTTTTCCTGTCCGAATTGCGCTCTTTCCTCTTGGACTGTGAGTTCTTTATTTTGCGGTTCTTCTGACATAATAATCCCTCATTTAATTACACGTTAGCGTTCAATAATATAAATTCAAAAAACACATATACGCTATGTCGATAAAGATATACTGCGACACAAACATTTATCTTGATTATCTTCTTAATCGGAACAATTTATTTGGAAAAAATATTGGCGACAGAGCTTTTTCCGTATTTAATCGCAGCCTTTCTTGCGAGTTTGAAATCATTGTTTCAAGCTGGACTTTGGTCGAATTGAAAAATAAGGTTGAATTTGGCCAGATCAATACGCTCTTTTCATTTCTCAAACGAAAAATCGTTAAAGTCGAACACACACCCGAAGATATTGAAAAAGCCAAAATATTGTCAGCACATTTTCAAGATGCATTGCACGCAATTCTTGCAAATAAAGCCGGAGCTTCATTCTTGATAACACGTGATTTAAAGGGCTTTTTGGCGTATGAAACTTTAGTTAAGGTCAAACTCCCTGAAAATCTTTGACGGCTCTTTTGCGGATTCTTCCGCTAATTTATGCGATTCTTCCTCGGTAAGAGTTTTAATTTCTTTTATTGAACCATGCAATTTTTTCAGCGCTTCGTATTCGGGGCACTTTGCATTATTTTTATCCAGAACGTACTCGCTTAATTGTGAAATGCAATCTTTCGCTATTTCATTTTGAGTATATCTTTCAAGAGCAAGATTCATCAACTGATGTTTCGAATATTTGCAAGATAGGTCTTTAAAGAAAAGCTTTGTCGCTATAGCCTTCCATAATTCATTAAATGAAGAAATAACTTCGCCTTTCGTTTGCAATAGAGCCCGCTCATCAAGTAATAAAAGGCTATTTGATACGCTCATAAATTCAACAAATAATTGTATACTTTCCAATTCATCTTGCGGTATTTTGATAAGCATATTCGAAAGAGAATTGCAAAATTTTGAAAAATTAATTTTATTGAAGTCTGCACAAGCCAAAGACGCGCTTTCTTCCTTGGCTAAATATAAGAAATTATCTGTTTCGCCATAATGCCGTATTTTTAACTCAGGTATTGAAAGTTCAGAATATTCATTTACTGCCGATTGTATGGCTGCTGTTATTTGTTGATTATTCTCAGGAATTGGATAACTATATGCTTCATCTTGATTAAACGGCTTGATGCAAATCATTCCATAAAGATACCGGCCGATAGGCAAATCTAACTTGCAGGCACGATTTACATTTACAACAACTTTTTGCATTTGCGTTTTTCCTATTTTGCAACCGGTTTTTTCCACCCATATTCTTTTTGTGATATCGAAAATAAAGTTTATGAGCCCATCATCCCGCTTTTCAAGAGGGATATTAAACCAGGTATTATTGCTGCCAACGGTTGGAAGAAAATGCTTTTTAAAGAATTTTTTGTTTTGATCCGTTGTACTTTCTACAACTTCTAAAGACTGTAAGAATTCTAGAGCTTTTTTTGTGCTTTCCCAACTCGTTCCAGAAGCATTTGCAATTTCAAGTATTGATTTAGGCTCCGAGCTAACCGAGTTAATAATGGAATGCATAAATTCTTCTGTCGCTTTTCGCGGCATGTATAGTATAAGTATGTAAAGATATATAAAGTTTTGTCGTCAAAAATATAAGTATCTAATGTATATAACTATATCACTATGTGTATATACTAACATATTCACGCTGATGACTGTAACGGAGTTGATTAAATGGGCATAAACATAAATGCATTTGGCAGCGGCCTGCCAGCAATCTTAGGCGCCGGCGCAATAATACTTGCTGTAATGAATAATGCAAACTCAGGCACTTTCTTAGCAATGGCAATAATTGCGCTGATAGCATCAATATTATTAAGAAAAATCTGATTGATGCCTTAGGAGAGTGTTTTAACATAACAACACTCTCCCTTAATATTATCAAGCAATCTGTTTTCTCTTTGCGCCAAGCTCTTTTTCCAGCGCCTGCAAAAGCGCGTCTTCAACTTTCTTGCCGCTCTTCACGTTTTTTCCGTTAGCAGATGCCGCGCTCGGGTGCCCGCCCGCGCTTCCGCCAATTAGAGGTTCAATGCATTTCATCATTTTTGACAAGTCGATTTTCCCGGAAAGATGAGTGCGCAGCCTTCCGGAAATCCGGTACTCCGGCTTTTTTTCATCAATATTTTCCACAAACGCGACGTCAGCTCCGCTTTTAATCAGCGCGAGTGCTGCCTGCGACTCAAACGAGCCTGCATGCGAAAATGCAACAATTATGTCGCCAAGGCGGTATGCGTTCATGCGCTTGAAACACTTGAATTTTGCGATGCGCTCGGAAATATCCTCGGGCGTTGAAATCGCGCTGTAAACCATGTCGATATCATCGCCGATAATTTCAAGAAGATCTGCCGCAGTTTTTAAGTCGCGCGAATTGACCATTCTCAAAAACGCAGTGTCTGCGACAATTCCCGCAAGAAGAAAAAACGCAATCTCGGAAGTTAGTTTTACGCCGAGATTTTTGAATAAATCAAATACAATGAATGCAGTTGCATGAGCCTCTTTTTCCGCAAAACGGTACTTAGCAGCTGTAAAAAACACGCCGGGCTCATGATGGTCGATTACAACAAGCTCTGATGATTCAGGAATTTTTATGTTGCCTATCTGCTCCGGGGTTGATGTATCAACAAGAAAAACAAGCGATTTAAATTCTATTTTCTGGCTCTCAAAAACCGGAAAAGGATATTTTGCAAGAATGCTTTTTGATTGCAGGGAAATGCCAAAAGGCGCGCAAACTTCCGAAGTTACTCCGAGCTGCGCAAGCCCGCGAGATAATGCTATCGCGCTTCCGATTGCGTCGGGGTCTGCATTATGGTGAACTATGATTGTCGCCGATTTGTGCGCAACAAGTGCGTCTTTCAGTCCTGTAATGTTTGATTTTGGCATAAGATACATTGCTTCAGGAAATTTATATACTGCTGGACTGAAGGATTATTTTTTCAGATAAACCGTCTGCGTCGGGAATGCTATCTCTATCTTTGCTTTATTGAATTCGCGGTTGATTGCAGTATTTATTTCATCAAGCACCGTGCCTTTTTTCGTCGGCATGTCAATCCAGACAATAAGCAGGAATTTTAGCGCGAAATCCCCGTGCTCCATAAAAAGAACCACTGGCTTGGGATTTTTCAATATGTTTTGCGCGCCTTCAGCAGCATTCAAAAGCGTTTTTTTCACCTTTGCAACATCCGAGCCGTATACAACGCCAATATTAAATTTCACATTCATCCTAGGTATTGGCTGGTTGAAATTTGTGACTTTGGAATTGGCTATCTTTTCATTTGGAATTATTATCAGGGTGTCATCAAATGTCTGCAATCTTGTGCTTCTGATACCGATTTCGACAACATCGCCGATTTCGCCGCTTTCCAGCTGAATCCTGTCGCCGACCTTGAACGGCTTGTCAAAATAAACCGCCACGCCGCCGAAAAGATTCGCCACAGTGCTTTGCGCGGCAAAAGCGAGCGCAAGTCCTACGATTCCCGCGGATGCCAGAAGCGGCGTCACATTTATATCCCATGCCGAAAGCGTCAGCATTATTGCTGCAAAAATTATCAAAAGTTTTGTAATGTTCTTAAAAAGCGGCATCATTTCGTCATCAAGCGTGCTCTTTGTTTTTGCTGCGAATTTCGCTATAACGCGGCCGATGAATAAGTCCGTAATGCGCCATGCGGCAATCGCGCCGATTATTATGAGTATTGTCTGAATCAGGTTGTCGATGTAGAAAAATGCAGCATCTCCAAGGCTGATGGAATGCAGCGATGCGTAAGTGCCGATTGAAATGACCGCATAATAAATCGGCGACTTCAGGCTTGCGACAATCCTGTCATCAAGATCTGTTTCCGTATGCGCGGTAAGCCTAAGAAACACTTTTTCAAAAAGAAAGTCCGCGATTTTTGCAAGAATGAATGATGCTAAAAGAATGATAAGCGCATTCAAATAAGGTGACGAAACCGCCGGGATTATGATTTCGGCTCCGGACGTAATATTTTTCAGGATTTCTGCTATAAACATAATATACAGTTTATTCAAAGATAACTATATATGTATATATGCTTAGAATAATGTAATTCTTTATTGGTGGTGAACTTTTTAAAGATTTATAAAGTTAAACGACCATGATATACTGTGTGTGATATTATGATAGACAACTATAAAGATTTAACAGATTTACTAGATATAGCTGCAGGAGCCGTAGAAAAAAAGAATGTTGAAGCAGCAATAAACTCTATTGGTTCTGGAAAATATGATGTTGATGCTTTAAGGTATGCGTTAATGCTGGGAATAAAGACTATGCAAATGGAGATTGACAATACAATGATGCAGGTTGCTCCAGGAGGCAAAACACCGAAATATCTTATTGAGTTAGAAGAAACGTATCAAGAACTGGCGAGAGGACGAAAAGTCAAAGTGTTTGGTATTGAAATTCCAGCAGGTATAAGTGAAGGTCAATTAGCGAATATAGATTAGCTCGCAACCAAATTTTGTTTAACTCTATAGCTTACTTGATGTGTTCTGTCCAATCAATTTTCCCGGGCGCGTATTTTTCCCGTTTCTTTCCTGCAATGATTTCTTCGATTATTTTCGCAACTTCTTCAGCGCTTTTCTTTGCCGTGTCCACTTCAAAAACCGCCTTTCCATGAAGCTCCACAGCCTCATCGAGGCAGATATTCATTATTTCGGCTTCGACATTTTCGCGTATTTTTTCCTCGCTCCAAACACGCGTTTTCATTCGTTTCCTAAGTTCCTTGGGGTTGGTGCGCAATATGATATATATGTCAGCATCGCAGAAATGCGCAAGATGGCCTTCAAGAATGATGTTCCCTTCCATCTGCGCAACTTCTTTTTTCAGCGCGGAAACATCAACAATGACGCTATTTCTTTTTTTATCATTGCCGAGCGTGAGTTTGTGAGATTTAGCGAACTCATTAAGGCTAAGAAGAGAATAGTTTAAGTTGCGCGCAAGAATTTTTGCAACTGTGGTTTTGCCGGTTCCAGGAGTTCCTGAGAGCGCTATTTTCATTTTTGAGTCACCTCATGCATCGAAAAAATGAAAAGCTTAAAATTGGCTGCTTTGCTAAGCAATTTTATGATTTTCATAATGTGATATGTTGAGCATTCAACAATAAATCATTAATGCGCCCAACCTCTCGCCATATCAAGGTATGTCTATATATAGTACTTAAAACAATAAAAGGCGCACCGAGGAGAAGATATAAGATGCCGGGCATACTGGAAAATTCGATAAAAACAGTGATGAAAACCAATACACTAATGCTTAAAAAGGAGGACACGATATCTGAGGCAGTCGAACTGATGCAAAAAACCGGCATTCAATTCATAACGGTTGTCGACGACTTCAAAACGCTCATAGGAACGCTATGTCCAAGAGATATACTCAAGGCATTCCAGGTTTCGTCAATACTTGGCGGAAATATAAAAATATCTGAAGAATTTTTTGTTTCCGGATTGTCAAGAAAAATCGAAGAAGTTATGATGGCTCCTGCGATTCAATTGGAAGAAGAAAATACTGTCGGGGACGCACTAAGATTATTCACAAACAACCAGGTAACTTTTATACCCGTTATAAATAAAGGCACGGTAGTTATCGGATTTGTAAGCCTTTTGGATGTATTCGGCCAAACAGGCAAATAAAAGAAACTACAAAATCAAACAAAAAGTCAGGAAGCATACATTATAATTGCACCAATCGAACAAAAAGGGGAGATAAAATGGAAAACTATTTATCAAAATTAGCTATCAAATCAGAAGAAGACGCACGTTTCAGGTATTATAAACCGATTTCTATATTGGACAATTTGCCAGGCGCTCACATACTAAGGACTTTTTTAGGCATTTATGAAACAAAGTCGCTAAACAACGCAGTTTCACTTTTAGTGTCTGATGAGCCAAAGAGCAGCACAAGTAATTTTTCATTAAATGCGGCGAAATCTGTCGATAAGTATATCTTGCCGTGCTAAGTGTGGCAAAAACAAAGGGGAGATAAAACATGGAATTATTATTCGTAATGGTAATGCTATTGCTCTTCGCGCGAATCGGCGGCGAAATGGCGGAACGATTGAACCAGTCGACGCTCGTGGGAGAAATAGCTGCCGGAATTATTCTTGGGCCGTCCATTCTTGGAATTCTTGGCACAAACATGGAGTTGAATCAGTTTATTGAAATCGGCGGAATATTGCTTCTTTTTCTCATAGGGCTCAACACCAAAATGGAAGAAGTTCATGACAATATCGTAGATGCTCTCTTTATCGGCGTAGTCGGCCAGGTTGTTGCATTTGTAATAATTGTTCTGTCCGCACATTTTCTGCTCGGATTCAATTATGCTATTTCAGCATTTCTCGGAGCGGTTTTCAGCCAGTCAAGCACAGGCGTATGTGTTAAATGCATGATAGATCTAAACAAACTCTACACAAAAGCGGGAAAATTTCTCTTGAGCCTAAGCATAGTGGATGATTTTGTGGGCATAATTGTATTTGCAATTGCCGCCACATATTTCACAAATTCTGCACTGAATACTTCCGAAATATGGAAATTAATTTTAACTGTTGTTGGTTTCATAACAATAATGACGACTGTCGGCGCAAAGATAGTGCCCCAGGTGCTCAAAGTCGCAGAAAAGATGGTTGTGAAAGAGGCGCTGATTTCGTTCACGCTTGTGATTGGATTTGCAATCGCGCTTCTTGCCCACCAGATAGGCATTTCACTGATAATCGGCGCGTTCATCGGCGGGATGGTAATAAACAAGTCCCCGTTTGTCAATCCTGCGATAGTGCCAAAACTCAGTACAATAGCATACGGGCTTTTCATTCCGATGTTCTTTACAAACATTGGCGTTTCGACATCGATAAGCGATGTCTCATCAAATATGGTTTTGTTTATCTCGATGTTTTTCATTGTTCTGATAAGCAAATTCCTGCCGCTCTTCATGGCTTCAAGATACATGGGCTACAAGAAAGGAGATGCTTTCGCATTAGCGGCAGGGATGATTCCGCGCGCGGAATTCTCACTCATACTTGCAGCAAGCGGCTTTGGAATGAAGCTGATTGACTTCTCGCTCTTCTCGACAATAGTGGCAGTCTCTATTGCAACCATACTTATTGCTCCGAGCTTGATTAAGAGAGGATTTACAAGCGATAGTTCGTATTGAAATTCAATAAATCGGGAATCCGAACGCGTCAGAGATCTCTTTAAGCCTGTTTAAATCAGCAGCATCACCGCGCCTGCGATGATTGGAACTGAGAAGTTGTCATCAACAGGAATTCCAAAAATCTTCAGGTCAAGGGACTCCACGAACATCCCGGCAAACGCGCCAATCAGCGCAACCTTTGGCGACACTAAGAAAAGCGCGCCAATAAACGCTGCGACAAATCCGGCAAAAGAGCCTTCAACCGATTTCTTGCCGTTGTGCGTATGTTTGGTCATTCCAAAAGGCTTTCCGACCAAAGTCGAGAAGCAGTCGCCAAGCGCAAGGATTATTATTGCCGCAGATGCTATTGTTTTTTCAAAAAGCAGCATTGTGGCAAATGAGCCGATGAGAAAATATATTGTGCCTTTCAAAGGGAATTCCTGCATATCTTTTTTTCGCTCAAAAATCGCAAGTATCTCGCTTAAGAGAGGCACGTAAATTCCGCTTCTTATCATTGCAGAAAGTAATAAAAGAAAAATAATTAATGTGATGCTAAAATAAAGTGCAAAAGGTCTTGGCGCAAAAAATACAAACAGTGAAACAGGTACTCCCAGGAGGCCGTGCACTAGTTTGCGCCTTGTTTCAAAGATGTGCTCTTTGCTGAAAAACGTATTGAAAATGATTTTTTCGTATATCCTTGCAGCATTACCGATTGCATAGCCGATGAACGCGCCTGCCAAAATGTCGCTTAGATAGTGCACTCCAAGAACCATCCTGCTGACGGCAATAAACGCAGCCCATAAATACATAATATTTTTTGCAGAAATCGCGGCCGCACCAAAGCTTGTTGATGAGTGCGTGCTTGGAAAGCTTGCATCGGTTTCTTTGTCGATAAAAACGAGAGCGTCATTATTGGGCCGTGAGATGTTGAATATCATTTTCAGCGCAGTGCTTACCACAAAAATTATGCCGAGTGATGCGGTTGTATATATTCCTTTTTTCAGTCCGCCGTTTTTAAGCGCAAGAAGTACTGAAACAAACAGCATCAAATAAATCGATTCACTTACATAGTACGCGGCTTTCAAAAGTGCCGGCGAATATCCGTTAAGATACAATGTCAACGGAAGTTCCAAAAGCATAAACATCATTTGGCGCAATTCTTTTTAAGGCTAAGTTATTTCTATCTAAAAAAACTTCCTAAAAGCGACATGAAGAATTTCGCCGCAAGCATCACAAAAGCCGCGGAAATAAGGATTCCTGCGCATATGGCGATAAAAGACCTCTTTTTATCGAGCTTAAGTGCGTTTGCCGTGATAACGCTGATTATTGTTCCAGTTCCGGGAATCGGGACGGCGACAAGAAATATCAGCGCAAGTTCTTCATATTTTTCAAAAGTTTTCCGGTTTTCTTTGATTTTTTTCTCGATTTTTTTGCCGAGTATGCGACCCATCCAGTTCATGGCTTTTTTGTTTCCAATTAAAGAGAATAATGCGATTGCTTCAATAATATTTGCTGATGCTGCAACAAGAAATAAGTTAAAATGATCAAGCCCGGCAAATAATCCGTAAAGTATCGCTATTCGCACCTCTGTCAATGGAAGAAAGCCAAGAATAGCTACAATAATCCACGGATTTGAAATATAGGATATTAAGAACGAAAGCAGTTCTGACATTAACCATCCCTTGATAAACTAAGGCGGGATTGTTTATATACATATATAGTAATTAGTCTACTCTTCTTCGCCTGCTTCTTCCCCAAATACTTCGCCTTCAGCTTCAGGAGGCATTTCAAAATCTTCGACAGTGTATTTGAATTCTGCATCGCCCTTTATTGTTCCGCGCAGCTTTAGAATTTCGCGCGTAAGAATCCAGTACAATAAAGCAACTGATCTGCGGCCCTTGTTATTCAATGGCACAACAAGATCTATAAGATTCGTGCTGCTATATGTATCGCATAGCGCGATTATCGGGATATTTGCATTGAATGCTTCTTTTACAGCCTGCTTGTCTGCGAAAGGATCTGAAACCAGCATTATCTTTGGCTCGATATATCCTTTCTGGTAAGGATTAGTAAGAGTCCCGGGCATAAACCTGCTCGGGACCGCCCTTGTGCCGAGGGTCTTTGACATCAATTGAACTGATTTGTGGCCGATTTTCTTTCTGCTGACAACAATTATGTCCTCGGGATTGTATCTTGAAAGCATTTTTGCGGCGACTTCTATCTGCTCGTCGATTTTTCTGACATCAATAAATGCAAGGCGGTCGTTTCGCACTTTGTAGATGTATTTTGACATCGCTTTTGTTCTTTGTGTCATGCCAATATGAATTCCTGCTGAAAGATAATTTTCAAGTGGAACTAGTAGGTCTTGTCTTTCAATTTGCTGCGTTTCTTCTGTTGCGTCAGTCATTTTTAGCCATCTCCGTGAATCATAAAAATTTCGCTTTGGGCTAATCATGCCACTTGCGTGGCAAGCTTTTGAGGATTCCTTCAAAAAGCCTCGAACATAGCACTTAATGGTGTGTGCTAAAGCGAAGTAAGAGAGTTTTCAATCCGCTTATTATGCATTGGATTGAAATCATCTCTGATAATAACATACTACATACATCAGTAAGGTTTTTAAAGGTATTGATTTCGGGATTTATAAAGTTTTAATTTTAAATAAAATATGTTCTTTTAGCTTAATGCAAAAGAATATATTAAACAATCTTGAAAACTTATACATAAAGACGTTTTCAAGCTTTTTAATCCAAAGATAATCCTTTCACTTCGTTCAAGGCTTTTTAGCCCAGAATGAAAGGTAAATGGCTAAAAATGGAGAATGATTAAAAATCATGGCGTTTTTCGCGCCAAGCTTTTTAATCCAAAGATAATGGAGAATGATTAAAAATGGTAGACAAGATTAGCGATTTAACAGCAGATTCTAAGGAAATCGAAGTCGAAGCGACTGTTATTGAAGTTCAGGACCCGCGAACAGTCAACACGCGATTCGGGCCAAAGCAGGTTGCTACGGCAGTTCTTGAAGACGACAGCGGAAGGATGAATCTTAGCGTATGGGAAGATCAGATAAAGACTCTTAAGGAAGCAAAAAAAATCAAGCTCTCCGGCGGATATATAACGGTCTGGAACAAGAACATGCAATTAAATGTCGGCAGGGGCGGAAAAATTGAAGTTGTGGAGTAACGTTCTTAACGTACTTTGCAAATTGGAGCCGTATTTAATTTTCCATAGTGTTCCGAACGGTCACAAGACGGATTTAAATTTATTTTCGAATGATTCCAAGTAGTGATTTAATGGATATTTTCAAGCATAAAAAACTCTCCAATGCCGAATTAAATAAGAAAGCAGATTTCCTTAATTATGTTCTAAATAATGCCGGCATAAACTTCCGAGATGGCGGCACAATAACTACATATAATATTCGAGAAGTTTTTGGTTATCCTGTTGATGGATGTTGTCAGGAAAGCCCGATTATACGGCGCGCATATGATAATAATCTTCTCATAGTTGTTGAAAAACCCATTGAGAATACACTATTGAGTGGAACGCGTATTGGACTTCGAAACAGGACAGTAACCGCAAACCCGTTCCCGAACATACCGGCAAAATTGCTGGAATACGGAAATGACTATACAAATCTTAGGGCGTCCTCGCCGCAGGAAAGAAGTATAACTGTGCAGAAACTTATTGAAGAAGCGCTTAAAGATACAATATCTCTTAAAGAAAGAATTTCTTTTCTGGAGACGAATGCTAACGTTATGTATGACGAAATTCTTTCTCAATCGAGCGCCAATACAATTGAATTAAGGCAGGCCGGCGGATTTACTATCATTCCACTGGGAAAAGAACCCATTCAAAAAGACATCGAGCAAATCGAAAAAGCTAAAAAGATAGTTGATGGATATAGTCCCGAGAAGCTGGAGTCTGTTTTGGATGAGCTTAAACAAGTAAAATTAGCAGATAAGTTTTATAGAGGAAAACCACCGCTTAAGCAAAATGAGTTGATGTTGAAAGAAGGTGAAGAAGGAGTTATAAAGGATATTTACGCAAAAGTTATTCATTCAAGCCCTTTGACCAAAGAAGATGTTAGAGAATATGGGAAACTTTTGGGAAATCGCTGAGATTTTAGATGGATGACTTTTCCATCGCGTTTTACTGTCTTTGTTCTATGGTGTTTTGAGATATGCTAATGTACTTTGCTGTTCGCTACGAAATTATTCGGTATATGCCCGCAGCCGTTTGTTGCGGAACACTTCAGCATATGCCATCAGCCTTGATAATATCTATATTATATTAAAACGCCAATAATACTACTATGTCTCAGGCTAGTTCATCGTTAGCATCCTTTTTCACTCCGCGCACCATTGCCGTTGTCGGCGCGTCTCCTGATGAAAAAAAGCTCGGCGGCATAATTTTTAAGAACTTGATGCATGGCGCTGCGCGCGGAAATCTCTATCCTATAAATATCCATGAGAAAAAAATCCACGGCATAAAATGCTTTGTTTCAATAGAAAAATTGCCTGTTTCTCCAGACCTTGCAGTTATTGCTGTGCATGCGTCAGATGTCGGAGGCGTTCTTCGCCAGTGCGTAAAAAAGAAAGTGAAAGCAGTTGTCGTGATTTCTGCCGGTTTTCGCGAAACCGGAGTTAACGGCGCAATAAGGGAGCAGGAGCTTAAAGAAATAATCAAAGGCTCTAGCACAAGAATTATCGGCCCGAACTGCATGGGAGTCTATGATGCGCACTCAAAACTGAATATGCTTTTTGTCTCACCTGTTAAATTCAGCACACCTGTTGCCGGAGACATCTCAATAATTTCTCAAAGCGGAGCTGTAGGAACCGCAATACTTGATTATATGGCATCCCGCGGCATTGGCGTCTCGAAATTTGTGAGCTATGGAAATCGCGCGGATGTTGACGAGTCGGAGCTTTTGCAATATCTCCTGGCAGACTCTAAAACAAAGGCGATATTGTGCTATGTCGAAGGGCTAAAAGACGGCAGAAGATTTTACGAAATTCTGAAAAAATCAAAATCAAGCTCAAACTCGAAAATTAGAAAGCCCGTCATAATCCTGAAAGCGGGAAAACACGAAGGCAGCGCAAAAGCCGCAGTGTCGCATACCGGAAGCCTTACTGGAAATTACCGCGTGTTTGGCGCAGCAATGAAACAGGCCGGCGCGATATGCGCAAAAACAATCGAAGAGCTTACCGATTTTGGAAAGGCCGCGGCTTACGAAACAAAGGCAGATAAAAAAGAGCATCCGCGCATTGCGATAGTAACAAATGGCGGCGGCTTTGGCGTGATGTGCGCGGATATGTGCTTAAGCCACGGAATGCAGCTTGCGGAATTTAGTGATGCGACAAGGCACAAAGTAAAGTCAGTGATGCCGGATTTTTCCGAGATAAATAATCCGCTTGACCTAATCGGCGATGCCGCAAGCGAGCGCTTTGAGGCGGCGCTTGACGCAGTGATAAAAGATGAAAATGTCGATGGAATTGCTGTTTTTGTATGGCATCTCGGAATATCCCTTGATGATTATATCGCAAATGCCATAATTTCCGCAAAAAGGAGGACGCAAAAGCCGTTTGTTGCCGGAGCATTCGGCGGAAAATATGCGGCAGCGGTATTAAAATATCTTGAGAGCCAAAAGATACCTGCGTATCCTACGCCGAGAAGGGCTTTGAAAGCTCTTGAAGTTTTGGCGAAAAAATAATCTTAAATGGCACTTTGAAAACTTATTTTTGAAAAAAATATCTGGTTGATAGTATGTCTGTCCGAAGAATAAATGAATCTGTCAAAATCATTTCATCAGGCGGCTTCGAGCCTAATCTGTACATAATAAACAATGAGCTTTTGATAGATGCAGGCACCGGTTTTCATCCGAAAATCCTTGTGCGCGAGCTTCACGAACTCGATTTGTTTCTTGAGGATATCAAGCGTGTCATTCTGACCCACGCGCATTTCGACCATACTGGCGGAACGTATTTATTCAAGGCGGCAAAGCTTGGCGCGCATCGGGACGAAGCCAAAATAATTGAGACTGGCGACAGCATCGCATCGCTTGCGACTTTGTTTTCAGCAACTCTCAAAAAGAAAAATGTCGATTTCAAGCTTGATGACGGCGATCTGATAAAATCAGGCGACTTAAAGCTGAAAGTAATACACACACCAGGCCACACAAAAGGAAGCATCTGCCTGTACGACGAAAAGAACAAGATTCTTTTTTCAGGCGATACGGTTTTTGCCGGAAGCTTCGGAAGGGTGGATTTTCCCGGGAGCAGTTCGCGCGAAATGAAACAAACTCTGGAAAAGCTCTCAAAGTTAGAAATCGACAAAATACTTCCGGGACACGGCGAAATTGTTTGGGGCTCGGGGAATGAAGTGATTAAAAGGCTTCTGCATTAGGTTTTTGAAATGCGGAAAAGAATCAGTACTTGATAATGATTTGTATCGGCAATGCTAAGAGCAATGTTTTATATACTATGAGACAATATAAGAAGACGGGGGGGTTATCGATGGTTAATGAACGGATTACTGAAGATTTTTTCAGAGATAATGTAAAAAAAGATGACTTTTATAAAAAAGGTAAAATTATTCTTGAAGAACAATCCTCTAAAAATATCAAAATCGATAAACTTTTAAAAAACGCTTCAAAAAATGGAATTGGTGGCGGTCGCCCTGAATTTGTAATTCAATTTAAAGAAAATCCTGATTTAATACTTATTGTAGAATGTAAATCAAATGTTTTATTTCATGAATCTAAAGAAGGAACAAAATATAAAGAGTATGCAGTAGATGGCGTGTTATTATATTCATCATTTTTGTCTAAAGAATACGACGTGATTTCTATTGCAATAAGTGGTGAAGAAAAAAATAATTTAAGAATATCTCATTTTTTGCAATTAAGAGGCACTGTAGAAGCTCATAAGATATTCGAAGAAGACAAATTATTATCATTGACAGATTATTTGAATGGATACAAAACAGATGAAAAGAAATTTAATCAAGATTATCAAGAATTATTAAAATATTCTAAAATTCTTAATGATAAATTGCATTCAATAAAAATCCCGGAATCGCAAAGAAGTCTTTTAATTAGTGGTGTTCTTATTGCTTTAACAGATAAAGCATTTCGCAATGCATACAAATTTCAGAAACCCAAAGAATTATCTGAAAATTTAATTAATACAATTAAAAATAAATTGACCAATGTTCAAAATGAACACATAAATGAAATTATTACTACTTACAGTTTTATTAAAACGCATACAATCATTTCTAAAGAAGAAAATAAATTAAGAGACATAATAACCGAGATAGATGAAAAAATAAATAATTTTATGAAAACATATAAATATTATGATGTTCTAGGACAATTTTATATTGAGTTTTTAAGATATGCTAATAATGATAAAGGATTAGGAATTGTTTTAACTCCGCCGCACATAACTGAACTTTTCTCAGAAATAGCCAATGTGAATAAGGATAGCATAGTTTTAGATAATTGCACAGGAACTGGCGGTTTTTTAATTTCTGCAATGAGAAAAATGATTAAAGATGCAGGAAATGATGGTAAAAAAGAAGAAAAAATTAAACACGAACAACTTGTTGGAATTGAATTTCAACATGAGATATTTGCGTTAGTTTGCTCTAATATGTATATTCATGGAGATGGTAGGAGTAATTTAATAAAAGGTTCTTGTTTTGATGAAAAAATAATAAAGCATGTTAAAGAATTTAAACCAAATGTAGGATTTTTAAATCCTCCTTACAAGTCTACAAAAACAGATCCAGAAGAATTAGAATTTGTTTTAAACAATTTATCCGTGCTTCAAAAAGGTTCATTATGCATTGCTATTATTCCCATGAGTTGTGCTTTAGCTCAAAGCGGAATTGGATTAACATTAAAAGAAAAATTATTAAGAGAACATACATTAGAAGCTGTTTTTTCTATGCCTACAGAACTATTTCATAATTCGGATGTGGGTGTAAATACTTGTGTAATGGTTTTCAGAACAAAAGAAAATCATCCAGCGAATTATAAAACTTATTTCGGATATTGGAAAGACGATGGGTTTATCAAAAGAAAATCCGGAAGGGATGATTATAAAAATAAATGGAGCGAAATAAAAAAATATTGGTTGGAAAATTATAGAAATAAAGAAGAAATTGAAGGGTTTAGTGTTAAAAAATATGTGGCAGCCAATGATGAATGGTGTGTAGAAGCATATATGGAAACAGATTATTCTAAATTAAATGAAAAAGATTTTGAAAAAACATTAAAAGATTTTGTCGCTTTTAAATTTTTAAACAGGGGGATTTAATGGTTAAAGTAAAAGATTATTTTGATTTAAATTATGGTGTTAATTTAGAATTCTCCAATATGGAAGAAGATTCTAATGGCATTCCATTTGTAGCCAGAACCGAAAAAAACAATGGTGTTGTTGGCAAAGTCAAATTAATTGAAGGAATAAATCCAAATCCGGCAAATACGATTTCAGTTTCTTGTGGTGGTTCTGTAATGGCGAGTTTTTTACAAGAAGAACCGTACTATAGTGGGTTTCACATACTATACCTAACACCAAAAATAAAATTAAATGAAAGAGAATTATTGTATTATTGTATGTGTCTAAAACAAAATGCCTGGAAATATTCATATGGAAGGCAAGCAAATAAAACTTTAAAAGATTTAGAAATTCCATCCAAGGAAGAAATTCCTACTTGGGCGTATTCATTAAAAGTCAATGAATTGAAAAAAGAACCAATTATCTCTAAAAAAATTGAATTAGATGTTAAAAATTGGAAAAATTTTAAGATTATCGATTTATTTGAAATTAAGAAGGGTGAAAGATTAGTAAAAGAAGAAAGAATAGAAGGAATGATTCCATTAATCACCGCAACTTCTGAAAATAATGGTGTTGTAGATTATATCTCTTATGATGACTTTAAGGATAATAAAAAGATTTTTAGAGATAAAGTAACTATTGATATGTTTTTTAATGTATTTTATCATAATTATGGCTATTTTAGTGATGACAATGTTCATACCCTAATTCCGAAAAATATTTCTCTCAATAAATATGTTTGCCTGTTTTTGGCAACAACTCTAAAGAAACTTCATTACAAATATGATTTCGGCAGGCAGGCAAGATTACAAAGATTAGATTTCGATGAAATCAAATTACCCGTAGATAAAAAAGGAACTCCTGATTGGCAAGTTATGGAAGAGTATATAAAATCATTGAATTACAGCTCAAATTTATAGGTATCCTCATGAATATTATAAAAACCGCAGAAGGTGTACAAAGCGCGAATTTTGATAAAACTCCCGAAGCCAGACGGTTATTTGGGCGACTGGATTCTTTTGTTTCGCGCCTTTCTAAAGCGGATGATGTCGCGATAATATTTCATACCGATGCAGACGGCATTACTTCAGGCGTCATTGCAACAAAAGCGGTTGAGCGCGTTTCCGGGAAAAAACCCGCGCTGTTCTTAACGCCAGCGCCTTCAGAAGTCACGCTTTCGAAAAAAATGGTTGCAGGGCTCAAAAAAAAGAGAATCAATAAAGTGATTGCAGTCGATCTGAATGTTGATCAGGATCCGAAGTCCATAAAAGAAATCGAAAAATTTGCTGAAATTCTTATTCTTGACCACCACACAATCCAGAACGATGTAAATTCGAAAAAGACCGTAATGATCAAACCGCAAATTTTCTCAAAAATTGCGCCTTCCAGATATTGCGCGTCAAAGCTGACTTACGACATATTTTCCCGATACACGAATCTGTCTGATTTGGCATGGCTTTCTGTTATCGGCATTTACGGCGATATGGCAGAGAACGAGTGGGTTGGTTTCATTTCAGAGGCGCTGGAAAAAAACGGGCTTCTAAACGAACACATTTCAAAAGCAGGCGCGCTCATAGTTTACGCGCGCTCCTTTGACGAAAAAAACGGCCCGATGAAAGCATTTAATGCATTTTATTCGGCAAAGTCCATAAAAGAAGTTCTTGGAAGCGCACTTCTGAACTACGAGGAAAAGATTGAAGGCGAAATTGAGCAGTTTGTCAAAAAGAGGGAAGAACTCGTGCAGTTTTATCCGGAAAAAAAGCTCTTGATTTACGAAATTTCGCCAAAGTACAACATAAAATCCGAGCTTGTGAATCGGCTGTCGCGCGACTTTTATCCGAGCTGGACGTGCATAGTTATCCAAAAGAAAGGCAAAATCGCAAGCATCGGCGCAAGAAATCAGACCGGCACAGTTTCGATGAACGATTTGATGATTCGCGCAACAAAAGGAATTCCTGGCGCGTCCGGAGGCGGGCATATACAGGCTGCAGGGGCGAGTGTGCCGAATAAGATAAATTGGGTTGGGCGCTTTAAAATCACTGCCGTAAAATTATTAGTTATTTAGTTTGTTGGCATACTGAAATTTTTCGGGGCTGGTGGTGTAGGAGATGCAATTGGGTGGAATTCTGTTTTATTTGAATCACTGACTTTTTTTATAGTCGTATTTTTTGAAAATAATGGCTCGGATTCGTTATTATTTGCTTCTTTAATTACGGGAATGTTATTTTCTGGAGTGGTGAACTTGTTGGCTATTACATATCCGATAAAAATCAACATTATGATTAAAATCAAGATTTTTATATACGGCGTATCTCTTTTATTAGTTTCATCGTTCATAATTTCAAGATTTTTGTTTGAATTTTGTTCTTCTGATGTTTCTTCCATATTTATCTCATCCCCGCAAATCTGCCGTAGGTATAACCATATCCGGAACATCCCGAAGCACAAGGATAATTTGTATATGGCTGGCATCTTGTTGGTCTAAAACCTGCCCAGCTCCAATCCCAAATAATCCCATATTGATTTGGAGCGCTATTTTCAGCAATACAACGTCCTACACCTGTTCCGTAGCCGATGTTAAAATTACATTGAGTACCCCATGTATCCGTGCATTTTACTGCTTGTTGCACTACACATCCACTAAGAAGATTATTGTTCGTAATCCAATCCTTACATGATTGTCCAAGCGCTCCGCAACTGCCGCCAATTCCGGCCCATCCTCCATAAACCCAATCATCAGTAACACCATTACAGTCCTGATCAAGCCCATCTGCGGCGCACGTATATGCAGTTGAGCCAGGATAGCATGTTGCGCAGGCATCGTTACAGTCGTCTTTGGGCCATGGACCTCCCGGGCATGTTTGAATTGGTGAATGATTATCGCCATCCACATCAGTAGTGTTGATGAGCCACGCAGTTATGTTGTTATCACAATAATCGGTGATTTGACCGTTGCATTTGTTGTTTGCACGGCCATCCCCATCAATATCAACCCAGCAAGAGTTCAAGAATGTTCCGTCCGGAAAAATTATGCCGTTTCCAGCCCCGATAGATATATTTCCGGAAACCGTCAGCCTTTTGTTTGAAGGCGCCACCCCGATTCCGACGTTTCCGCTGGATGAAACATTTATCGGGCCGTCAATGTAAGTGGAATTAAATTCTCCAGATGGCATTGTTATGCCAATGTTTCCGTCAATGTCGAATGAAAATTCTGATAATGGATGCCATTGCAGCGGCACTGCAGATGCGTAGTTTATAGCCACTTCAATAGCTAGAACAGCAAAGAGAATAAGAATGTGCGCTGCATATTTTTTTTGAATGTTGATTATAAATTTCATCAGATCTCCCGGTGCTTTATTAGCATTTCGTTTTCATAAACGTTCCGTCCGGGAAAATTATGCCGTTTTCAGTTCCTCCTACTATGGATATATTTCCGGAAACCGTCAGCCTTTTGTTTGAAGGCGCCACCCCGATTCCGACGTTTCCGCTGGATGAAACATTTATCGGGCCGTCAAGATAACTTGAATTAAATTTCCCGGATTTCGTTGTTATATTGATGGTTCCAGCATTATCTAGCGTGACTTCTGATATTGGATGCCATTTTACAAGGGCGGCAACATAATTGCCTGACATGCTCACTACAAGAACCGAAAGAAAAACTATGAGCACGATTGCTGTGTTTTCAGAAATATTGATAGTGATTTGCATAATATATTATAGAATGTTTGTATATATATGTTTGACAGGTAGTTGTCTATATATATCTTTGTTGATGATATGTATTTATGGGCTTTACAAACACATCTATGAAAAAAAGCATTTTTCTCTTATTTATATTTTTGGTCTTGGCCATTATTTTAACAACGCCTACTTATGCGGCAAATAATATTGATTGCAGCTTTTCTTATTCTACTACCAATCCTGATTGTCCGGGCCCTCAAATACTTCTTTTTAAAGGAATATCGGATGCCAATTCACATGCCGGCGTAAATACGTCCGATATATCAGAATATCCGTGGAAAGTTTGCTGTAAACTTACCGGCGGAGGCAATTTAAGAGTTATGAATTATAGTTATGCTAATCGGGGTAGTTGCACTTCTCCGACAATGGGTGGTGTAATTTCCATCAGCAGAAACGATAATGCGCATGTGGCTGATTATGGCCAAGGATTAAATTATCAAAACAACTTATGCCTCTCTTCAACAAGCGGAAACATAAGCTGCGTTTATCAAAATGGCGGCGGCAGCACATGCACGGGTAGCGGATATAAATGCATTGCTTCAATTACTGATGATATTAATGCGCATGTTGGAAAGTGCGGCCGGCATGATAGAAAGATCTGCTGCAAATTTAGTCAAGGATATTTGCCACCTCTTGCAGGCGATCTGGATATGGGTGTTGGAGAAACAGGCATGTTTGTTTTTAACATAACAAACACTCTTTCAGATTCAGACATATATACAATAGATTTGTCCGGCTCTCCATCAAAAATCGGCTATTGGTCATGGTTTAACGGACACCGTTATGATGACGAAAAAAATAATATGTCAGTTACCTTAAAGCCCGGAGAAACAGCGGCTTTTGCAGTTCTTGTTTTTGGAGGCGAGGTGGGGAGCGGAACTATTAGCGTAAATATAAAATCCGCTTCAACAGGAGAAACCAGACAACTTACAAAAAGCGTAGTCATACGATTTGCCAATGACGGCATATTTACAGACGTTCCTGAGTTTGGCTGGCTGTGGTATATCATAATCGGTATTGTCGCAGCAATTATTTTGATCTAATATTAAGCGGCTCAAATTCAATGTCAAACCCTTCTGCAGTCGGGAGCTCAAGAACAATAGCTGATTTAAAGCCTTTTTTTGCGGCAATGCGCGCATTTTTTTCTGAAGTTTCGATGCGCTTCATTTCAGTTCGTTCGAACATCTCGTTTTTCGGCAGAAAATCAAGTTCTTTAATATCCGCAAATATAACTCCTTTTTTCAAGAGACTTTCTTCAGTTATTGTTTCAAACGGCTTTTTTATGCTTTCTGCCCTGCGCCGTATTCTGTTCGTGTACTGGTAGACGTCTTTTAGCATTGAGGGACAGAAATGCACGCTTAATTGTTTGCAATTATTTGCTGCGAATGAAAGAATTTTTTGCGCAAGCTCTCTACTGCCTTTTGCCTGCCTGAGAGCTCCGTCTGCGATAATAAAGCCGCGTTTTTGCATTGCATCGTATTGATTCTCCGAGAACTCGAACTCGTTAAGATTAAGGAATTTGACGCCAACACGGTCAAGAAATAAAACCATCTTCTTTAGGACTTCAAATGTTCCGGGTATGCAGGGTATTTCAACTCCGACATCGAAATTTCGTTTTAGGGCGGGCTCAAGAACTTTCCAGTTATTTTCATTCTCTATGTCGAGATGAAATCGTATTTCGTCAAGCCCTGCGTTTTGGAGCTCTTGGAGAACTTGTTCGGTCATCCCGATTCCCGAGGTATAAAGATGTATATGGAACTCTTTGCCGAATGTCTTTTTTAGAAGCGTAATATAATGCATCGTTTTCTTGACAGTTGCGGGAAGAAGCGGCTCGCCGCCGGTAATTCCTGCGCCTTTTGCAGTGCAGAGCCTTGCTTCGTTCAGCACGTCTTCATCGCAGTTTACCGGCTGCTCGTTTGCCCATGCAGAATCGACAGCCTTTCTTTTTTCAGACAGCGTGCAGTAGAAGCAGTCGCGCGGGCATAATCCGGAAATAAAAAGCACGAGTTTTTCGCCTGTGATGCAAAGCTTGCAGCCTTCGGGCATTTCGCCTACAAGGATTGATTTTGCGGGAGTGATCCTAATTTTGCGCATATCTTAAGGTATGATTGGAAATAATATATAGTTTGATTCTAGTGTTTTGTAGCGGTTGAGGTTCTAAGGATGTTCGTAGCCCAGTATTTCGCTTTTTTCGCGCATGATTCTTTGTCGTTTTTCAGAGGCTCGAAGAAATCTATTTCCCCGATTATCTCGTTTCCCGGAAGCGCTTTGCGCATGTCGCCAAACGTGTCTTTTTTTCCGCCGCCATGGCAGATAAAAAGCGCGATTTTTTTGTTCTTGAGTTCAGTTTCATGGAAAAAAGTATTGAAAGGCGCAGAATATGAAAAAGCCCAGACAGGCGTGCCGATGAAAATCATGTCGTAGTCTTTCGGGTCTTTGTCAAACGGAAGGAGTGCGGGCTTCTCGCGCATAACGACCTGCCCCCCACCCTATAAAAATCTCATAAATCCTTTTGATTTTATTTCCTTTTTTGGCTTTATTTCAAGAATATCCGCGCCGACAGCTTTCGCAATACGGTTTGCGATGAATTTGGTGTTGCCTTCAAGAGAATAGAAAACGACGAGTTTTTTCATAAGAATCAACCATTGATAGGGCATTATAATAATTTTTCGAATTCTTCGCGCTTCAAACCTGCCTGACGAATTATCTCAATCAAAGTTCCCGTATCTATTTCCTTGTGGTTTGGAACAACCAACGCTTTTCTAGGGTTCGCATCCATCTTTTCAAGAATTATGTGGCTGCCTTTCTGTCGTACGGGTTCAAAGCCCATTTTTTTCAGAATTTTAACTAAATCACGCCCTGACAGAACAGGTAATTTTGTCATCGGTAGACACCTCAAAGCGTGCAATAAGCGTATCTTCATTCTTTAGTTCTTCAGGAATACCCATTTCTTCAATATACAGTTCAACGGCTTCTTTCAGGTTTTTTAATGCCTCTTCTATCGTATATCCCTGACTGACAACATCAATTTCCGGGCAAAGCGCAACATATTGCTTTTCACCTTTTTTAATAATCGCTGTAAGTTCCATTTTAATCACGAATATTTATTGGGTGGCTGAGTTTTTAAAGGCAAATTAAGTTATTTCAAGATTCCAACAATCCAATCATCATTTATATTTCTCATACTCACTATTTTAAGATGGTATTTTTTATTCACATATGCTTCCATTTTTTTCATTTCTTCAGATTTTTTCTCTTCATTCCCTTCAGGCGCCCTTAACAAAAATAAACACATATCTACTTTTACGTCTTTTTTTCTATAGTATAGTATGCCGTCTCTTATCCATTCCAAAGTGGGCGTAAATTCATTTTTGCATTTAAGCTCGATTAATTTAGGCGTTTCATTATCCATAAAGTTTATCGATAAATCCGGTCCCTTATTATGTGGTATCTCTACTTTGTATTTCGAAAGCGCAGCAATCACCTCAACTTTAAACCATCCCTCAAATCCTATTTTCTGTCCTTCATAAGTTTTCAAAGCGATTAATGACTCCGCCTTAATTTTTATCCGCTCTGCCACATCATCTAAAATACTTTTTTCCATAAAAATATCAGTTTCCATATTTTCTATATTGCAAGATTATCAATATAAACCTTCTTCCCTAAAAAAACTCGTGATTAAATGCCGTACGAAGTCATGAAAATCCAAGAGATTTCCAAGCCTTCGAAACCGAGTTTCGAAGTGAAAGATATTTCTTTGGCAGAACAAGGGAAAAAACAGATAGAATGGGCTGAAGTGCAGATGGTCGGCCTGATGAAAATCCGCGCGCGTTTCAAAAAGGAAAAGCCGCTTGCGGGCGTCAAAATCGGAATGGCGCTTCACGTCACAAAAGAGACCGCAGTTCTTGTGCGCACTTTGCTTGACGGGGGCGCAGAAGTCGCAATTACAGGATGCAACCCTCTCTCAACGCAGGATGATGTTGCAGCAGCTCTTGCAAAAGACGGCGTCAATGTCTATGCAAAACGCGGCGTAAATAAGGAGGATTATTACCGTTTCATACATACTATAATGGACTTTGAGCCGAACATAACAATTGATGACGGCTGCGATTTAGTTTCTGAAATTCATACCAAAAGGCCCGAACTCATCAAAAACATTATTGCAGGCGCTGAGGAAACAACAACCGGAGTAATTCGTTTGCATGCAATGGTGCGCGACGGAGCTTTGAAATACCCGATGATTGCTGTCAACGACTCGAACACAAAGCATCTTGTTGACAACTATTACGGAACCGGGCAGAGCACCCTTGACGGAATAATTCGCGCGACAAACGTATTTATCGGCGGAAAGAATTTCGTTGTCGCAGGATATGGACCTTGCGGAAAGGGCGTTGCCCTGAAAGCATGCGGGATGGGTGCTCATGTAATAGTCACTGAAGTCGATGCATTCCGCGCGCTACAGGCGCATTTTGACGGCTACAGAGTCATGCCTATGGCAGAAGCCGCAAAAATCGGCGATATATTCGTGACGCTTACAGGCGATAAAAACGTCATCGACATACACCACATGAAAGCCATGAAAACCGGCGCAATACTTGCGAACTCAGGGCACTTTGACGCTGAAATCAACCTGAAAGAGCTTTCAAAAATCGCGCAGAAACGAAATATTCGCGCGAATATGGATGAATATTCGTTTGACGGCAAGAAAATATTCATTCTTGGTGAAGGCCGCCTCGTAAATCTCGCTGCAGCAGAAGGCCATCCGTCGCTTGTAATGTCGTTTTCATTCTGCGACCAGGCTCTTGCATGCGAGTACGCAGTCAAGAACAAAGGCAAGCTGAATATTGCAGTGCATAAACTGCCGGATGAAGTCGACGACAATGTCGCAAAGATTCATCTTGAAGCAATGGGAATTCATTTCGATGTTCTTACAGAAGAGCAGAAGAAATACCTTGCGAGCTGGGAAGAGGGAACTTAGAGTTTCAGCATAAACAGCAAAATATAAGTATTACTGCTAATTAATGCTTATGAATGCTGTCAATTTACCGGAAAGGCTGGTAGTAATAAGACAGCCTTATTCGATACAAAATGCAGCATTAGATTTGCTAAAGGTTATACCAATCAGCCTATTAGCACAGATAACTTAGAATTACTCTATGAATATATTTTATTAAACCTGGATATTAGAGACCCGTAATCGGAACTTGACACGATTAAAGGATTGGCTGCTATTCCTGACGCGGATGTATTTGTAACCGACTTTGGCATGTGGCAAGGCACAGAAACCGGAAAATATTTAGCAAAAAAATCTCGTTTTGATTTCTGCTTCTCTCCAAAAAAATATACGCACTCTTCAACTGGAAGGTGCAATTAGTTCTCAATTGGAATATGATTTAAAGACTGTTATAGACGAACGGTTAGGAGAAAAGAACTTCGGAATTTTTTACGGCTTAACAGATAAGGAAATTAAAAAAAGAAACCTCCTCGAATATCGCCGATGGAGTGCTGAGGGAAGATACAGATATCGACCACCGGAAGGAGAAAGTTATATCGATGTCAGGGCAAGAATCGAGGGCTTCATGAAGGACAAAGGACAAGATTGGAATGGAAAAAATGTTCTTGTAATTACGCATCAAGTTCCATATAAAATGTTCAGAGCCATAATTGAGGGCTTAGATGAAGAGGCTGTGTTAAACTTACCACATACGCCTAACTGCGGGATTCAAGAATATCAGCTTCGTGGAGGTAAACTGGAGTTATCATAATATGACACTGTAGCTTACAAACCCAAAGAGTACTTACCATTTGAGGATGTTTGATTAATCGTAAGGGTCAGAAAAAGTCATAAAGAAAACATCCAGAACGGTTTTTATGACAGCGAGCCGGGAAGAAGGGAATTAACTGCTAAAGGACCCCCGGGATATGGTGAGCTCCGAAGTTGAAATAAGTGAAACTTATTTCGCAAAAACCTTATACAACGGCCTTATTGCTGCGAGCACAAATATAACTGCATACCAATGCCATTCCAAACTCAGCAGCGGCGCCCAAAGCTTTGCAGCCATAAGGGCAAAACTGAAAACGCTGATTTTTGTCAGCGAAATATCTGCCCAGTCGAATTTTCGTATTTTTGAAGTCATCCAATCAGTTAGATTCATAGCAATCACACTCTAAAATATAGTATGTGCTGGATGTGTGTATATATATATGTTAATATATATGTGTGTTAAATCCTAAAAAACATCCAGTCATATCTTTTTCTGCACATCATATATCGCATCCATAAGCCCTTCAGCATCTTTCATATCCTGTTCCATGAGGCTTATCTGCCCTTTTTTCAGGTTTGCCTCTGCGCTTGCTATGCACTCTTCAGCCACTTTTAAATACTGCGCGTATTCATTTGCACTTTTTCCATCAAGAATGCTTCCGATTCTTTTTGATTTTGAAAGGAAAAGGCGGGATTTTTCGAACCACAAGCGATACTTTTCAGAATCATCCTGTTTTGGATTTGCTGTTGTCTGAATAGAAGCGGCAATATTAGCGGAATCTTTCTTTTCCACAACAGTCTCTGTTTTTTGAACCGGTGCATCAGCAGTAAGCGCCTTGTTTTCTGCAATGGCTTGCCGAGTTATTACTGACGCACCTTTGGATATACTACCCGTATTTGATGCAGTTTGCACAGGCGCTCTAATTAATGTGTTCTTGCCTTCCGGAATAATGTTGCGCTTGACAGGAGGATTTGATGGAAGTGCAGAAACATTGTATTTTTGCACTACACCGGAAATTGCGGCATTTTTTTCGCCTAAAGAAGGCGTTTTATTTTTTGAATATTGTTCATATGCTTTTACAATGGCAAAGATAATGATCGCTAAAATAGGAATTGCAAGAATATACTTGATATAGTTCGTCTTATTTTCAACATTGCTATTGCTTTCGTTAACTGCTGGTTTTTCAGTAACTTCTGTGATTCCAGTTTCAGTTATTTCCCCCTCACATGAGGGAACAACGGACCACCCCATAGGCACAGCACAAGGTGATGAAAATTCCCCGCATTCATTTGTTTCAATATTTCTTGCCGCAGTTGAAATATTCGGACACGAAGAATATGTTTGATTTTGCGATAGGTCTATCGATTCTGCATAGACTTCTGTAGCAAAAGAATCGATGATATCAATAGATACCGCTTTACTTACATCGTAAGATATTCTCAAAATATCTCCGGATATATGCGGCGTTATGGCAAAGTTTTTATATTCTGCGCCATTTTCCAGAAATTCGGAAAGATACAAGACAATCGGCTTTGAGCTTTGGGATATTTTTACCGGCTGAGAATCCACGAGAATCGATAGCGCTACGATGAAGAGAATTGTAAAACATAATGCAATCATCGGCTTTTTCATATAGAACCAGCTCTGATATTTCGCAAGCAAGTGTTTTACAGTATATTTATTTCTTGATTATATAAACATTCTTAATCAAGAAGAGCCTCTAATCCGGAAAACCATGGCGTACTTAATTCCGCACATTTCTTTAACCGAGCATTCCTTAAGCGCGCCCATCTTCACAAGCTCTGCAATAATGCGGTTTCCGATGATGCTCGAGGTATTTGCGCTTTTTATAGAATCCGCAATTTCTTTGATTTTTTCCGGCGGCATTTTTTCTCCGCCGAAAAAATCCGCATCAACATCAAGGACGCGCTCATTTTCTTCAAAAATTTTGCCGAGAATGCCTGAGTCGCAGATTGCGCAGACTGTTTTGTTGTCGGATTCATGGATTTTTAGAAAGAACATGCATTATTGATGGTGTTTGTTGCTTTTAAGGCTTTTCCAGAGTCACGCGCTTCAATACATGATATACGGTATTATAGAAGTGCGGCATCGCGCTTCTTTGCCGCATCTGGATATGTTGTAATACGATTCATTTGTTGTGTCAATAATTAATTTGTAATCTGTTCCAAGCCGGATATTGAATTTATTTTTTAATCCGATTGCAATAGTTATGTATTTATTCTTTATTTTGGCCCATTCAAAGAAATCTTCCTTGTTTAATCCGTATATATATTCG
The DNA here is from genome assembly GCA_018897155.1 of Nanoarchaeota archaeon. Lineage (NCBI taxonomy): Archaea > Nanobdellati > Nanobdellota > Nanobdellota archaeon. Next base: position 27,676 of record JAHILE010000017.1, read on the forward strand.
TCAGATGTGTTTTTTATCTTGATTTCGTAAGTGCCGTTTACTGGCGCGCTTATATTTGTTTCTAATATTGATAAGCCGGGCACGGTTCTGTTTGCGATAACTACTTTGCCGTTTGCGCCATACGCCCACCAACAACAACCCGTGCACGATGTGCAATAATATGTTGCAGCTCCGCTTACATCAAAAATATATGTGGGCGCTAAATAACCGGAATCTGAAAACAGTCCTATAAAGCCGCCGTTGCCGGGACGACCACACCATCCATCCCAACCATCATCGGAATCATGTCTGCCGTTAGCGCCACGTTCAGTTATCGGACCGATTATGTAATTATCCGCATATAGTTTAGTTGAGCCTCCGGGTCCACCACTCATTCCGCCATTTGCAGTAACAGCGCCTAATGTTAAATTATCCGCAGCTATTTTTAAATTACCTCCTGAAGTGCCCCAGCAATCATCACCCGCGCTATTGGCACCATTCAGATTGATGTTTCCAATAATTGCTTTTTTCTTTGATTTGATTATAACCGAACCGCCGGAGCCCACTCCGCTGCTATACCAACCGTTATAACTGATGTCCGTATATGTTTCCCCCTTAGATGAAATTGGGCCTATTTTTGTAATATTGCCAGTAACTATAATTGTACCCCCACGGCCGTACAATCCCACACCATCGTCCGCATTTATCGTACCGATATCTATCATATCTCCGGTTAGTATGATCGGGCCGCCACTATTTGAATGGCAAGCAGTACCACAACTCGAACAGCCCCAACCCAATCTGCAGTATGCGCCATAAGTATACAAAGAGGTTGCTTTTATCATTTTGGCCTCTATCGTAATTGATTTGCCTGATCCGTCGCTCATTGAAGAAATTCCGGATGCGTAAATATTCTTTGCAGAAAAATTGCCTTTTGCATGGAAAACGAGGTTATTGGTGAGTGTTATATCATTCGTAATATTTATATCAAACCATCCGGCTTCATTTATATCATATATGATTTTATCTCCAATTTCCTGTGTCTCAAAATCATCATAAAACTCGGAAATAATGGTACCGCTCATGTCTTTTTTGATTATATTCACATTATCCAGCCATGCGCCATTGCTTGTAAACGCAATCCATTTTATTGCCGGAAGCGCTCCAGAAACGCCGATGATTGATGAAACTTCCGGATAGCCGTCTCCGATTATTTTTAAAGCCATTGTATTGGCAGATTCATCAAAAACAAAAGAAAAGTTATACCACGTTTTATTCTTTATGTCTGCCACAACAGTGTTCCAGCCAGTACTATTAAATAACGAAACTTTCAGATTGTTCGCATCAAAATTATTTATCCGGACAGAAACCAATGTGTTCGAATCGTCTTTCAGCAAAGCGTATGTTGTGTCTGTGGTTATGGAATCAAAATATATTGAAAAATTGCTTATAACAATATTGCTGTTGGATCCGTTTTGGTAAGCTACACCGCTTCTCATATAGTATGCTTTTGTTATCGGCAAATCGTTAGTCTCCTGAATCCGCATATTGCCTGTTGCAACCCAGTGAACTTTTTTTGTGCAATAATACGCGGGCATTTGCGGGAAGTATTGGCAGTTTGCCGTTATATTATTAATTGAAGATATAATCAGGCTATCTCCAATCCCGTCGCAGTTGTCGTCTTTGCGGTTGCCGGGTATTTCGGCACGCCCGGGATTTACATTTGGGTCGCTGTCATCGCAGTCATTTCCCATTGTGCAGGCATCAGTGTAATATCCGTCGCCGTCATTGTCGCTTCCCTGTGTAACGTTTTCCTCATACCAGTAAATTGTGTAGTTGAATTTATTGAGGTTCTGGGCACTCATATCGAGCAGATTATTTCCGAGCTGAAGGCTTCCGGGCACAAAAGTTAAAGGAGACCATGCCGGCTTTGATTGGTTTATGAGGATTGATATAACTGAAGTGTCGTTTATCATGCCGACATAATTATAGGTTGTTCCGTTTATGATTATTCTCGGATTTATTGTGCACGGAGCGTATTGAGTATTTATATCGCAGTTGAACGTATTGCATCCTCCGACACTGCAGCTCGTATTATGCCCTCCTAAAATAGTTGCTGATTCTGCAATTATCGAGCCGCTGCAGTTGGCTTTGAGCGGCGTATTATTTAAAAGTGTGCTGTTAGTATTTGAGCATATTTCAGTTATTGTATCATTCAGCCACGCGGTGCAATTGCCTATCGAGCAAGTGCCTTCTACAGAAACGTTTGCATAGTGCTGTATTAATTTTCCAAAATTCGAGTACGCCGAATTAGTCGGGCCGCAGCCATATATTATTGAATTTGTTCCTTCGCAGATTCCTTTGACAATCATTACAAGGCCAATCGGCGGGCAGTTCCCGCCTATCGATACTGTCGGAGACGCACCGCTAAAAGTGCCTGAAGAATATTTTATTTCTTGAGAGACTGCTGCATGCGCAGAAGAGCTAATGATTGCCAAAGTTATAAAACATGCAATAAAGAGGTATTTCATAATAGATCCCTATAATAACATAAGCGCACCTAAAAGTGCAATTGATGCAAAGCCGAGCCATCCGAATTCGGGCGTTTGCGCAGTTAGCCCGTCTTCTGAGTAGACTATGCTGACATCAAAAATAACGCTTTTTGCAACTCCTTTGTCCGATGATTCTGCTGTAAGGTTTATTCTTCCGCCTGAAAGCACCTCGCCGCCGAATACATTAATCGATACAACTTTTTCTTCCCCGGGCAGGAGCGAAATTGATGTTTTTTGGCGGTTGGTTTCTTTTTTCCCTGTAAACCATATCCAATAATCTATTTTTGGAGGCAGTCCAAAAACTGAAAACTCCATAATATCGCTTGTGCTTTGCAGATTTTTTATGTTGGCAGTTGCCTGCCCTTCCTCTCCGAGCAATACAACAATTTTTTGATCATTTGCCAATATAGCGAACGGCTGGGAGGTATATATTTTCAATACTGCTGTTTTTACCAGCTCAATATTTCCGGCACCGTCTTCTGAATAATATTCAATCGTATGTATTCCATTTCCCACTATTAAAAATGGCAGATAATAATTAGTCCATGTGCCGTTATCAAGCTTGTATTTTGGCGAGCATCCCGATGACGGTTCCGGATCTACACAGGTTAGTGTTGCAATAACATTTGTCAAATACCACCCCTTTGCATTTGGAGCCGGCGGATTGAATGTAATTGTAGTAACCGGCGGCTCTTGGTCCGCACATGCTTCTATATTCGTGCAATTGCAGCCGAGCGCAGTTGCACAATCAGGATCATCACAGTCAATAAGGCAATCGTGATCGTTGTCTTTTCCATCCATGCAGTTGAAACTTAATTGATCCACATACAATTTTGTATTAGTTAATTCCGGAGGCTCTATGAAATTATATATTATTTGGTATGAGTTGTCTGTTTCTTTTGTTCCTGCGTTGCACTGCAGCCCGCCGTCGACGCAGGTTTCGGCGCAATTCTGCAAGCCGTCAGTGCATGAGGCGGGGTTAAATCCCAATCCGGTTGTCTGGCATGAATAAATGCAGCCATATTCTTCATAAGAGCAGCTTACAAGCCCGAGGCAGATGCTTGTGCCGCAATAATACTGGCATTTGTTTACCCCTATTGGGCCGCAATCATCTTTTCCATAACTTGGCTGGGTATAGCATGTCCCGGTATAAAGAATTTGGCATGGCTCTCCGCATACGTCTGTGCTCGGCTCTCCGCAGTTTTGTATTCCATCCTGGCAATAGTCGCATTTGTCGCAGTATAATGCGGAGTTTTTATCCGCAGTTGTGCATACATTTTCGCATCCTGTTTCTGTGCATATCTCCTGGGCCGTGCATGTGTAATATCCTCCGGCAGTACAGCAGGGTGTTTCTCCTATCTGTGGATTGTGGGATGTGCATTGCGGTGCATTTCTGCATCCTATTGGTGCTGTTTCGCAGCACACAAACTGCTGATTTGCGTAGCTGGGAGGACATCCGCTTGAGCATATGTTGAATGTGGTTGACCACCATGTGCATCCCACGGGTGTCGGAGCAGGAGTATATGGATCAGATGGGCCTGTTGTGCACACACCGTTATAGCAGAATTCACTTGACGAGCAGGCGATTGTTTCTGACGCACATGTCTGGATTGCTGAACCGGAACAGTAAAACTCATTAACAGAACCACTGCTTGCGCACGTGTCAGTGCATCCGCCGCTGGCTGCATCGCATACTCCATTAGCTGTGTCTCTGCACGTTGCTTTATAATATACATTTATTCCATTATCATCGTCAGAGCATATTGAGCATGAGGGATCTGACAGGCATTGGTATGTTCCAGATAATTGGCATTTTGTTCCGGGAAATTTTACACAACATGCGTCTACGGCAGTATCAATTATTGTGTCGCCGTCTTGGTCGCAGCCTATTGGTGGGGGGGTTTTGCATTTATGCGTACCTATATCGCAGGTATCTGGACTTGTGCAATCCGCATTAGTTAAACATTCAACACACGTTACAGTAGCGCCGTCGTCATAGCATCGGGGCGTTGGAGATGTACATGGAGTTGTTTTTTTGCACTGGGCTTGCTGTAACAAATAGAGCCGCAGTATACATAAATCAGGTGCTTTGTACTCTGCAATTGAGTTAGCTTCGCATTTTATATCATTTTCACAATCCGAACAATATCCGATAAGATTTTTGCATAAATCTGATGAGCAGCAATCAGTTATATACGTATATCCTGAGTCGCAATCGTCTTGTGTGCAGAGCGGAAAACAGTCATCTGCAGTTACATTATCAGAAGAAAAATGAAAAACCGCAAGAAACAAAAATACAAAAAGAATTTTTGATTTCATAACCCGCCACAATAATTATATGCGCAAATAAATATATATATATATATAAGGCTCTAATCTACTGATAGCTCATCTTCAAAATATTTGGGATCTTTTGTGTAATACCTCATTTTTTGAAGAAACCCTTCTTTTACTTGTTCGTCAGTACTATTATATCTCGCTTTTTCCCAAGCGGTCTGAAGTTTTATTGCATCATGTTCGTGAAAGAAACTACGTTTTTCTCCTTTGATTTTTTCATCCCACTTATGCATTTTATCAAGAAATGTCTTATTCTGCCCCTGCTCAATATGGCGTGCTATATGCATCAAATTTGAAGCGTCAATAATTTTAAGAGGATATTGTTCAATACCTATATCGATATATTTTTCTTCTTCGCCCTCGTACAATTCATCTATGTAGTAGGTAACATATTCATGGGCAGTCATTCCGTTTATGCGAAAAGTATCCGGAGTTTTTTTAATATCCTCAAGATACTCCTGAACCTTTTTCTGGTAGTTTTCGCTTCCGAAAACTTTCATATCAGGCGTGAACTGGTGCGGTGTTGGCGTTGGTTTTGGAGTTGCCTTTATTTCGCGTCCATTTTTATCATAAGAAATGCCATTTGGCATTCTTATTGTGACGTTATCACTACCGTTTCCGCCAACTTCTAATAAACCTTCTGCGCCCCCTGCCACACCAATCTCTGCTTTTACCTTTGAGATTCCTGCGTCTGTGGCGTCGCCATGCTCTTCCTTATTTGCGTTAACAATGGCATTGCTTGCATACAGCCCGACAAGCGCCGCAACTGTTCCAAATGCTAAGGCTTTTTTGTGCTTAATTACGCCGCCCATAATATAATCAATAACATCAAACGCTTTCTTAATAGGCAATTCCTCCGTCTTATGCGCGGGTACGCCAGAATCAGATACTGCCTTACCTCCTAAAATGTTTTTCGGCGGGGGCGCCATAAGCACAATCATTGCAGCGCCAAATGTGGTCATTTCTCTAATGTGTTTCGGCGCAGTTTTGCTGATTCCGCCGTATTTATTGTGCTCCACAGGAACTAACTGTTTCTCAAGATCGTCCAGTTTTTCCATAACGTCGGGATAATAGAAGCGCAAAGCATCATTATACAGGTTTTCTTCTTTATCATTGCCTGTGGCTTTATCTTTGAGATACTCGGCAAAAAATATCTTGGGGTCAACATCTATTGCGCCGTATATCTTTTCCGCCGACAAGCCGTGCTTTTTTGACATTTCGCGGACTCTTGAATCAAGCTCAATCATGCTGGAGAAAACAGAATCGTAATCAGGGCTGTGCGGTTCAGCTGCAAGCCCTTCAATTAAATATTCAAACCGATCGTTTTTCATACCAATCCCCTCTCAAACATTATTCAAGCCATTTCAAGGTTTGTTTTGCGCTGAAGCAGACCAAACCATTGAAAGTGTTACTATCCATATATGATGAACCACTATCAAAGAGTAACGCTACACTATTATTATGTGACGAACTACTATTTAAAGCCATGGGCTTTAAAGCTACGAGTGAGCGAGAGCGAAACGAAATGATTTAAACTTTAGAAATGGCTGTTTTTAATCATTTTGGCAGAAAAAGGCAAAAATCGGCAGAAAACGAATGGTTCGCCCAGGATTAATTTTAAAAGATATGTCTAAAGTGCTTTAATTATTTCACAGATGCTATATGATATTAGGAACGCAAGTTTAAGGCTTTTAAATACTACTGATTAATAGCGATGTATGGCAAAACCTCGCTCAAGTCCCGCTACAAAGAAATTTGATATAGCGCCTTATGTAGGGCCGATAAAAAACGTAGAATCCGACATATTCAATAATTTCAAGATGGCTGAATTGATGGGTGTTTCAAGCGATTCCATGAAGCTCAGATTGAAGGATATGACTCTGCGCGAATATCTCCAGCTCGAAGGCGGAGATCCTGCAAAAATTCCGATAAACATTGTTATCTTCAGAAGAGTTACAAAAAGAAGATTGTGGGTTTGGCGCCGTCAAACTTATATCAAATTGCCCGATGCATTCTTTCGGAAATATAAAATTACAAAGAAAATTGAGTTCTACTTCAAATTAAACACAATCGTATGTATTTTTGTCATTTCTTCCATGCTGGTTCTTATGCCCTCGCGCCCTATTCCTGAATATTTGTCGCCTCCGAACGGGAATGTGCCTACGCCATGCATCGGCGCGGCATTTATCTGCACTGTTCCGTCAATCAGCTTTAGCGCGCCATCCAACGCGCGATTCAGATCATTCGTAAATATCGACGCGTCAAGGCCGTATTGCGATTCGTTTGCCATGCGCAGCGCTTCTTCATAGTCTTTTACGCGAATTATTGAAACAACAGGACCGAAAGTCTCTTCCCAGGCTATGCGCATGTCTTTTGTTACATTGCCAAGAACCGTGGGCTCGAAATACAATCCTCTGACTTTCTTTCCTCCTGCAAAAAGGTGTGCGCCTTTCTCTACGGCGTCATTAACAAGAGCATCGATTTTTTCAAGCGCCTTTTGATTTATTATCGGGCCTATTGAGATGTCCGCATTTTTCGGAGAGCCGAGCTTCCATTTCGGCAGCTCTGCAAGTATTTTCTTTGTAAATTCGTCAGCAACGCTTTCAACAACCAGAATTCTGCTTATTGCGTCACAGCGCTGCCCTGAATATTTTAGCGCGCCGCTGATACATTCCTTTGCCGCAAGGTCAAGGTCTGCGTCTTCAAGAACAATTCCGGGAGACTTTCCGCCAAGTTCCATATGGATTTTTTTCATGCCTGCGGCTTTTGCTATATGTATTCCGACTTCAGAGCTTCCTGTAAATGAAATCATGTCAACTTTTTCGCTTTCGACAAGAATATCACCTATTTCTGCGGAGCTTCCTGAAACTACGTTGAAAGTGCCGTCAGGCATTCCTGCTATTTGAAGCAGTTTCGCAAGCATAATCAAGCATATGGGATCGTCGCTTGCAGGCTTTGAAATAACCGCATTTCCCGCAGCTATCGCCGGCGCGATTTTTGCAGATGCAATGAAAAGCGGATAATTGAACGGCGAAATCGCAAGAACTACGCCTAAAGGCTGCCTTCGAGTCATTGCTATTTTTTTCTTTGTGTGCGGGAAAGAATCACCGCTTATTGCTTCGCCTTTCAGCTCTTTTGCCTCTTCGGCTGCGAACTTGAACCTCTCGATTGTGGCATCGACTTCGCCTTCGGCGACTTTTACGGGCTTTCCGGCTTCGGCTACAATTGTGTCGACAAAGAAAGTTTTGTAATCGCTAAGAAGCTTTGCAGTTTTTTCAAGGATTTGGGCGCGCTCGTATGAAGACATTCCTGCAATTTTTGCCTTTGTATTGAAGGCAGAATCAAGTGCCCACAAAGCATCATTTTTTGACGCCTTTTGCACTTTTCCGACTATCGAGAAATCATCAGGATTGTGTACATTGAACGTGTGCTGGTTGGATGATTCAACCCATTTGCCGTCGATAAACATCTTGTATATTTGAACGCCGTCTGCCGCAGAAGGAAATCTGATTTCGTCGAAAATGTTAGACATGTATATATTATTGTGCATAAATGTATATATAGATTTTTGAGATTTTGAGTGGTGCTTTGTTGTATGTTTTCCAGTTTATCTTCTTTTTTCTCCGGTCTTGGTCTTTTCCCATGCTTATCCCCCCTGCGAAGCTGACGCTTCGCAGTAGATTATTTGTCAGAATCCGTATATGCGCTTATCGCTGGTGGACAACATCGAGTGGTGCTGTTGCACAATTCGCAGAGCACATACACCTTAGCGTTATCTGCAAAGCTAAAACCGAGTCATTCAAAATTCTTGCGTTCAACGCTAAGATTTGAGCAAGAATTTTGGCATATATAAATCTTATATAAATCTTATGCAACAGCACCATTTTGAGTAACTTTTGGCCGCGAGTATAATTTAATTTATTTTTCTAATTTATTTATTGCCTCACGCGTCATTTCATTCAGACGAATTGGTATTTCACTTTGATATAATGTGTTGATGTTTATTTTCAAAACGTTAATTATTTCATTAGCCGCAATTTCATCAAATAACTTTTCTCCGAGATATACTGGAATTGTAGTGGATTGTATTTTTTTAGCGGCAGTTATGGCTTCTATATATGCGTCTTGTAATGTTTTTAATCCATCAATCGTTGTATATAACTCACTATGTGGATGTATTTCAGCCTTTTTTTCAATTAACTTAATGCTGTTTTTACCGTCAGTAATATTTGCTTCATAAATTGTATGTTTTTCTCCTTGAGAACATTCAATGGAAATAGTTACTTTTTTAGGTTTTGTTTCATTCAAGTTAATTATAAATTCTTCAAGTGTTAGTGGATTTCCAAAAAATTTGTAAAATTGAGACATGTCATCACAAACTACTTATAAGTAACAATACTTTATAAACCTTTGCTTGCGCCGCCACATACAACTAATTAAGTTTAATTACTGGTTTTCAAATTATTCCGATATTCTAGAATTATCTAACATCCGCCACGCTTTTCTTCGCGCCGCAGGCCTCGCATTTTAAGAACCAGAGCCGGTTTTCCTTGAATAGCTTTGTGTCCGGCTTTTTGCACTCGTGGCAAAGGACGTACTCATCCACATATCGCTTGAATTTTTCATCGATCTGAATCATGCCGAATTTTCCTATGAATATTGCCGTGCCGTTCTCGATGTTGCCTGAACTGCCAAGGGAACGAGCCATATAATGCAGAAAGTGTTCCTGGTCGCGGCGAATAGTTGATGCAATCTGGAGAAAATCTTTGATAAATGTGCGGTTGCCCATTATCTGCGAGGAAATTTTCGGTATCTCAAAGCGCTCCTTCTGCAGGACTTTTTCAGGCACTTGAGCACGGGCGCGCTTTGCAAGTTCATCATAATTAAAATTATCCATAAGAACAAATTGTTTGGAAGTTATTTAAAGGTGTTATCCAAAAATAATCAAATATTCAAAAACCTGAACTTGTTTGATTATGCTGAATGGTGGCGCGATATTGCTCACACCCCGGATTTGCGCGCGAAATAAATGTTTCAAAACGTATTTTTTTATCAGAATCATAATTTTCTAATGTGCTCAAATACTCATTAAGAGACATATTTTTAAGCCGATAACGACATTTCCATGGCGCGTCTCCATAGTAATTCTTTCAGGATTAATATCTAATAATTATTTTTTAAATTCATTAAAAAAGATAACTTCGGTTGATATTTTTTTATAACCCAGATTATTATCCAATGCTTCTTTGTATGCATTCACTAGTTTTTCAAGCATAAAATTAATGATTGATAGAAATATTTAAAGATAATCGAGGCCGCTTATTCAGAAACCTCAAAAAATCTTTTTAGAAAAAGTATTAGAACCGTTGCCGAGAAGCGCACAGGTTGCCCCGCACGCCTCAAGGTTTCGGTAAGGGAGATAAAACAACATGAATAATTGCAAATGGTATTATCCCACGAGATAACTATCATATGTCTTTCCCTATATAAAAGCCTTTCGGTGTGCTTTAATATTGCTATATCGATATATCTTATGTTGCATTTGAGGTGCGCCTAGCGAAAAATCAGATATTAACGAATTCGATAATTAACGAATGGAATTATGACTTATTTACACGTATTATTTTTTTCGCCTTATCAACTTCAAATATCTTTCCCAAAAACCGCTCAACAACCCAAATATTTGTTTCAACATGCGGTGTAATTTCCTCTACTTTCACCGAACCTCCTGAAAGCGCGAGGTACGGCACAATCTGGTCGGCCATCCATTCATCAAGGCACGCGTCGGATTCCATCTGCTTATCAAGACGGTTTGCTGCCTCTTCACCAACTTTCTCAGCAGGCTTGTACAGCTCCCCTATTGCGCTAGCACCCAGTTTGCAGTTCTCGTAATTCGCGTCAAGATATATGAATGATCCTGGTGACGGCGTATTGCAATAAGAAATTTCTGTTTTTCCGTGATATTCTTTAAGGATATTTTTTGCGCCTTCAATCTGCCTTTCGGCGACTTTTGCGCCTTTCAGGCTTTCAGAGGCAACGCTTAGGAAATTTATTTTATCTAACGACCCCCTTTTTGTCAGGTTCAGCGGCTTAAGATTCGCGCATGGCGTTATTATCGCTTTGACAATGCCTCCGCCTTTTGGATAAAATCCATAACTTGCAAGCCCTACATTAATATCCACACCCATTTTTTTCAAAAAATAGCAGAATATGTCCTGAAAGTAGTTTATTGTCGGGCTCCACAGGACGCTGGTTCCTCCGGTTATTTCAAAAATAACATTTTCTCGCGCATGAAGTGCAGGCAAGACAATTGCCTGAAAAACAAGAGGGATTGATCCAGCAGTTCCAATATCTATTGAAAATGAGCCTCCCTGTATAGGATTTGGCGAAAATTCAAGTGCCAATGAGCCCATAGAAGCACCTTTTACTCTTGCATTGCAGAGCTTTGCCACTGCATTGACTGCCGCAAGATGCTGCGCCTGAATGCCGGGATTCTGCCTTCCTGCGCGTATATTTTCAATCCTCACAGCTTTGCCGGTAAGCGCGGAAAACGCAACAGCAGTCCGTATTATCTGCCCGCCGCCTTCGTGGTACGAGCCGTCTATGATAAGCATGATTCTTTATTCGGTAAAGAATATTATATAAGCACCGCATTCTAGTTTAAAGAGTTTTTGCAAAAGCCAGTTCTTTTTCAAGCTCTTTTTTGGATGATATTTTGCCTTCAAGTATCAATGGAACGTCGCGTTTTCGGATTATCGGCGCGATTTCCTTTTTGTGCAATAATGCGTGCCTTGAGCCTTCGCCGGAAATTTTATGCGCGCTTATATGAAATTCAGTTATTTTGCCGAAGAATGCTTCTTCGTATGCACTGAATGACTCTTCAGTATCCATACAATGCGCAAAATCCAGAACAATGCCGAGCTTTGAATATCTGTCAGTGATCTTTTATTTCGGTTAATTGCTGAACCTGTGCTAAATCAGCACGATTGAATATATAGACAAAAAACCATAATATTTATATGGACAAGCTTGTTGCAAAAACCGTTCAGGACATCAAGTCGCTTAAGATCCAAGGCGCGCGAAACATTGCACTCGCCGCGCTTGATGCACTGATTCACGTCGCGAAAAAGCATGGGTTTGAAAAAGAGTTCTTTACTGCGACAGACGCGCTTTCGAATTCAAGAAAAACGGCAGTGCCGCTTTACAATGTAATCGAGGCAGCGAAAAAAAGGAAAAGTATAGAAGTAATGGCTGAATTAAAGAGCTTTTTTGAAATCGCTGCAGAGAACATCGCAGAAAACGGCGCGGATCTGATAAAAGACAATACGGTGGTAATGACGCACTGCCATTCTTCAGAAGCCATTTTTGTGATGAAAGTCGCAAAAAATCGAGGAATTCATTTCAATGTCATTGTCACTGAAACCCGGCCAAAGATGCAAGGCGTCAGAACCGCGCAGGATTTGCGCGCTGCAAAAATCCCGGTGGATTATATTATCGATTCTGCCGCAGGATTGTATATGAAGTACGCAGGAATTTTTCTTGTCGGATGCGACTCGATAAGGCCTGAAGGAATCTACAACAAGATAGGCACGTACTTGATGGCAGTTTGCGCGCAAAAACACAAGGTTCCGGTTTATTTTGTCGGCGATTCGCTAAAGATTGACAGGCGAACGTCTATAGAACTCGAGATGCGCGATGTAAATGAAATAGCCAGATCCCGGGAGTTGAAAGGCGCGAAAATTCTGAACCCTGCGTTTGACTGTACGCCATGGAAGCTCATTTCAGGAGTTGTGACTGAAAAAGGAATATTTGCGAGCTGGAAAGAGCTGAATAAATAATTTTAGCATCATCGCATTATTCGTATGCCTCATTGAATAATTCTATTACTTGATAACCTTTTTCAGGAAACATCTGCTTTAAGAACGAATGTACGTTCCACAATTCCTCTTCTTTTAATTCTTCAGTTTCAGATATGTATGAATTGCCAAAATCGATTAATTTGGAATCTTTGTCAAGTAGATTAAAATATAAGTGCTTCCAAAAGTCGTCATTGTATATTATGTCATTTTTATGTACCGTACCCATTAATTCTCCAAAAGAAGTTACCCACATTTCATAATGCTTTCTGATATTTTGCTGTTCTGAATAAACTGGATTCCACCCTTTTGTTGGAGATAAAAATTCTTCAGTAATATATTTGCCATTGCCTTCTTTGAAAGGAGATGAAAATGATGTAATAACCTTCGGTCCTGCTGTTTTTTCTGATGCTATTTTTGAGGTACTCAATTCATCGAAGCTTTGTTCCGGCTTAATAATATAATACTGAATGGGTTTAGCTGTTTGAACTAAGAAAACAAAGTCATAGCCTTCTCTGAGTAATGAAGCGTATAGTTTTTGCGGTATTTTGCCGGAAATTTTCTTCATTCGGGCGTAATGATCTATGCCCAAGCTCAGATTATCTCGGATGTTTTTAAATAAATATAACTGCTCACAATCTACATATTGCTCGATTTTGTCAGTTAATGGCTTTAATTCTTGGCACAATTCTTTATGAACTGGTATCCAATGTTTTGGTAAACTCATATTACTACTAAGCAATACGAACATTTAAATAGGGATTATTGCCTTAGCAACCTTATTGCGACTGAAAAGGGTGTTTTTAACGCCAAAAAGGCGTTAAAAAACTTCAAGTACTATCGAAATAATTTTCAAGAACTGTAACGCGTTAAATAAATAAAATCATTGAAACATCTTCCGCACATCTTTTTCAAGGTGCTTTTTCACAAGCACTATGACACGATCCCCTAATCTCAACATCGTATGCACATCAGGTATAACAAACTCTTTACCTTCCTTTATTGCAACAATAAGGGATCCTCTCGGCTTCTCCAGGTCAAGCACCTTTTTGCCAAGAGCCCGTGACGTCAATGTGACTGTAAATTCCAGCATCTCTATATTGCCTCTGTGAATCATTGCGATATCAACAACATCCGGCTCTACAATCATGGATTCCAGCCGGGACGCAAAAGCGTCCTCCGGAGAAAGAACAATATCGACTCCGGCTTTTTTGAAAAGCTTTTCATAGCCCGGACCGGATAATCTTGCAAGAGTTTTTGCCTTGGACATCTCCTTTGCAAGAAGGCATGCCAATAAATTGGCTTCCTGACTTGAAGTGACTGCTGCAAAAACATCAGCACGCCCGATTTTTGCCTCTTTCAGCACATCTTCATCAGTGGCATCGCCATTTAGGACAACGCCGTTGAATTCATCGGCTATTTCCTGGCATTTTCGCTTATCTTCTTCTATCAGGATAACATCGTGTTTATGCGCCGAAAGCGTTTCAGCAAGCGACACCCCTATTTTTCCTCCACCGGCTATTATTATGTGCATAGTTTTCACCATTTTATAAATCTTAAGGTGTGTGCGCGTTTTTATCTTGCGGCGCGCACACCATATCAATATTCATCCCAGCAATCTTATGCGCATTGACTTGACTGCAATATAAATTAAAAGCGTAAGGGCCGCCCATATTTCAAGTCTGCCCGCCCACATAAGGAAAATCGCGGTACTCATGCTAAATGTGCCGTACGTAGAGATAACTGAAAGCCCGGAGTTGCCCAGTGCAGACGCTGACTGAAACATTGACAAATTAAGGCCATAGCCATCATACAAAAACACAAATGTTCCGAGCATAAATAATAAGAGATACAGCATCATGAACTTATATATGCTCAACAACGAATCGTTAGTATAACTTACATCGCCAATTCTTTTTGAGAATATCTGCCTTGGATTGCGTATGCGATTCATAGACCAGAGAAGGGACTTCAAGGCAACTAACACGCGGTTTATCTTTATTCCCGATGCAGTGGCGCCTGCATTGCCGCCCACAATCATCAATATGATAAGGGCAAAATATGAAAACCCGTGCCAGGCGCTGATTGAATCCAGGTTAAATCCCGTGCTTGAAGCTGCCGATACCACGGTGAATATCCCTGTTCTTAGCCCCCTGTCTGAATAAACAAAAGCCGTACCGATTATTATCAGAATGATAAACGATCTTACAAAGACGTCAGAAAAGAATTTGCGCAAATTTCCTGTCAGGAGGTCGTAATGCGAAAGAAACGATATTGAGCCGATGACCATTATGAGCATTATGATAAATTCTACAGTCGGGCTATTGTAATACGCGATGCTTTCGCTGTGCGTTGAAAGCCCGCCGGTTGCGATTGCAGTCATGCTGTGGTTTATCGCGTCAAACGGCGTCATGCCTGCCAAAAAAAGCAAGAGGATGCCTAAAACAGTATATGCCGCATAAATCCACCAGATCATCTTGATTGTACCAAGAATATTCGGCTTTATTTTTTCATTTCTGGCTTCTGCGTAATATAGGCTCGCGCTGGTGTTAAATACGCCGGCTATTGCGATGACAACTATCCCAACCCCTCCGAACCACTGCTGGACGCTTCTAAAAAAAAGCATTGCCTTTGGAAGCGTTTCAGGAACAAGAATGCTAAAGCCTGTTGTTGTCCACGCAGACATTGTTTCAAACAAAGATTCAAGAAGAGAGATATTTGCAAGCCCGATATACGGAATTGCAGACACAAGCGGTATTATCAGCCAGATAAGAGAAACGCACATAAGCCCTTCCTTGAGCAATGTTTTCTCATCAGTTCTGAAGACCTTTTCAATAGCATCGCCTAACACAAGAGCTGCCAAAAAAGCGATAAAAAAGTATTTTATGGTGAAATATTCGCCGTAATAAATCGCGGCAAATATCGGAAAAAGAAAGGAAATGCTCGAATATTTTACAACAACGCCCGTATCACGGAGAATCACTTTCAGATTCATTGTTAATCCCAATAGACCTTTTTTGATTTAAAACGATATATAGCCGAATGTTTTCCAAAGCACATATATACTAGAACGAACCTATAATATACTATGGGACTTTTATGAAATATGCGGATTACGTAAACTCAAAATACAAAATAAAAGAATCTGATCTCGTCTGCACATTTTTTGTTGAACCTAATGGC
>JAHILE010000018.1 GCA_018897155.1 Nanoarchaeota archaeon
GTCGTAAAGTTGTAGCCAAGCGTGTTGTTTATTCCGTATCCAGTCGCAGTCTTTGAATAGTTGATTGTGTAGCCGGCGCCGTCAAGGGTGACGTTGTTTGCGCCGATTGTAATGCAGGTATCTGAAGAATTGATGGACGTATTCAAAACATAATATTCATTTGCGGTGCTTAATGTAACGCCGCAGGCGGATATGTTGGTTAAGGCATAGCTTGGATTAACTGAGAGAAAGAACATAAAGGATAGTGATATGATTAAAATGATTTTTGGCAACGGTTTCATTACAACTACCCCTTTATTTTTGAGCCTATTGTGAGCCCTTTCGGCAAGCACATATACTATACCTCTTCCGGTCAGGCCTAATTTTTTCAGCACTCCTTTGTCAGATAGCTCCTTCAATTCCCGGCTGGCTGCAGATTTTGATATTTCAAGCGCGTATAATTTCTACGATCTTCGGCACCCGAAGAGCTTGAAACCGACATGCTTGTAAAGCGGTTTCATGATTTCGCAACCGACATGCACTTTTTGGCGCAATCCAGCATATCCTTTGCACTCATTTTCTTCCCTTCAAGCAGGCGCAAAATAATGCCTGAAAGCTCTTTTTCGTAGGGCTTTACCTGCATGGCGATATCGTGCTTTGTTTTCGGAACAATTCTTTTCCGCAAAAGGACAAGCCTTCCTGCCTGCAATGCAAGATAAAGCAGCTCGTTTTTAGCCTCGGTTTCATCAATTTTCAGCAATGAATATATTCTTTCCTCAAGCGTTTCACAGTACTTTATTTTTTCCTGGATAAGCTCCTGCGAAAATATCGGAAGAGGGCTTTCAAGAAATCTCACGGCGTATTCCCTGTCGTAGATTATCTTTCCAAAAACAAGAGCGGAAATTATAAAGTCGTCGCCTTTTACGTATTTTTCAGTAAGCTCTTTTTCCGAAACCGAAACAATGTTCGCATTCTCGACAAAGGGGATTTTTTCTTTTTTCCCGCCGACTACCAGAAAATCAAGATCGCTTGTTTTTCTCATTTTTTGCATGGCGGCAGAGCCCACCAACATAACTGATTCGGGGCTCGCCTCAAAGCGGATTTTGTCCGCAATGGACAATATTCTTCTTCCGATGCCGCTTTCCTGCGATTCAAGAAAATCCGCATCAAAGAGAAGCTTCAGCCTTTTGCAGAATATATTGGAAAAATCCAGCTTGTATTTCTTTCCGGATTCCGAAAGAATTCCGGAGTTTACCAATTTACCCATCACCTTATATGTCCAGTTCCGTGAAATATCCGTTTTTTCGCTGATTTCGGCTATTGAAAAATACTCAAACGGGTTTTCATAAAAATTCCTCAGAATTTTTATTTCAGACTCTTTTTCAAGTATCATTTTAAGACGCCTCTTTTTACTAATGCTTCTCTTGCTTCTGCCCTTAGCTCCTCAATTTCTTTTAAAAATTTCAGCACATCTGCCTTAGTATAGCTTTTCGGTATGGAAGTGTACGGATGAAAGCCTGCGGCAAGCCTGTATTTTGAGAGCCGCCCGAATGTTTTCGAGTAGTCTTTTTTGAGCGTTCCAAGGATAAAATAGTCCTTCAATATGTAGCTTTTTTCCTTATGGTCTTTCAGGTAAATGCCGTTTATTCCGGTTTTCAATGAATTCACAACATTTTCTGCAGCAATCCAGACGAAGTACAATGCCTCGTCAATCTTGTCTTCTTCCATGAACCTTTTTGCCTCATTCAACTGCTCTTCTGTTTTGCCCCAGTTTTGCTTTATTCCTTCATTAGTTACCATTTTAATTCACTATTTGTTAACTATAGTTCATATTTTGTATACCGTAGTTTATAAAGGTAATCTACCCGCAAGCATACTATTTGTCTGGTTTCCCTCGCCAAATTCTCCGCTCCAATCATAAGACAAATTCCTGAAAAGTTGATTGACGTATTTAATCCATAATATTCATTTGCGGTGCTTAATGTAACGCCGCAGGCGGATATGTTGGTTAACGCATGCGCCGGCTGGACAGAGAAAAGAACCATAATAAATAATGCGGCGGCGGCTATTGGCCGAACTTGTATTCCTTTTATGAATTTTGAGATAAAGAGCAGGAGGGCTGATGCTAAGCTTAACCGGAATTTTGATTGTAATTTTCTGCCCATATAATTCACATTTGGCGCCTTTTTGGCGCCTTTTTGGCGCCTTTGGCGGCTAAAATATATGCCGTCCCTTTTCCGGTAATGCCTATCTGGCGGAATACTGATTTTTTGACTAATTCCGATAGCTCTCTTGAGGCAGTTCTTTCAGAAGTATTGCAAACCTGTTGATATTCTTTGTTTGTAATTCTTTTGCTCTCTTTTGCATATAAAACCGCTTTTATCTGCCGCTCATTCATGCCCATATCTCTCAGGTATTCCTCGGTGTAAATGTCCTTTCTAAAAATTGCAGAAAGTCCGCCGGAAATCTCCCTGAATTCGAGAAATATTTCTCTCTTTTTGCAAAGCTCAAGCATTCTTGTAGTGCCGCTGCCATATTTCTCGATAAGCTCTGCATCGTAGAATATCTGGGCAATAACCCTGTTTCTTGGAATCGACTTATGATTCTCTTTATATAAATCTCCTATGCTGAGTGCCGGAGGAAGTCTTCCGGGATTCCATATTTCGATTCTATCGTCATAAATCTCTATCTGTATCTCGCTTGGCGCGGTATAATCGCGATGAACTATTGCATTAATAATGCCTTCACGCATGGCTTGCAGCGGATACTCCCAAATTTCTTCTCTTCTCGGTCTTCCTGTAATTTCAAACCTGACGCTTGTATGTTTTTTGATAAAATCCATTGCCTCCTCTACCTGCGCAATCAAATCTCCCTCAATCATTTTGTCATCCAGGATGTTCAGCTTTGAAACTTTGAATCTCCCGCAATGAATTTTTGCCTGCAAAACAAATCTTTGCGGCTCTTCCCCAAAAAGCAAAATGACTGCCCAAGTTGGTTTTCCTTCTTTAATCAAATCCAGTTTTTCGAGAACTTGTAAAGGTTTCTCTGCAATTTTCCTTCTCCCTGCTTCGTTCGCTAATCTGATGTAATTTTTAACTTTTTCTATGTCTATATTTTCGATTTTTGCTTCTCTTGCCGGATAAGAATCCCACGAAGAGCCAATCGTTTGCAGGTGCATTTCAGAAATTTCTTTCGGTGTCAGTTTTTTGTTTCCGTTCCCGACCCTTAAATAACAGACCCCTTTATAGGAAACCGGCTTTAGTGGAGGCTCGGTGATTTTAATTAAAACTATTGTTTTTCCATGAACTTCGTGTTTTTCTATTTCAGGAATCACTATTGGCTCTGTAGCCTGAGAGATTTCATTTACCCAGCTTTTCAGGCTTTCCTTACCAACCGAAATGCCCTTTATTTCTCGTTTATCGTTCACTCCGATAAATATTGTCCCGCCACGAGCGTTTGCAAATGCTGACGTTGTTTCGAGCACATCTTTATCAAAACTTTCTTCGAGCTCCACGGTTTCACTTTCTCCATTCCCGATTATTTTTAACATTTCCTTTTCATCCATAAATATCATCTTTATAGAAATATTTCGTCAAACCCGCACCCTCCGCCGAACTTCCCGTCAACAGTGCAGTTCACGCCGCCATACTGGGTTCCGTCGTTTCCATATCCTGATGAATCCTGCGTACTGTTCGCGATGTTGTTTGAATTGCCGGACAACTCGAGCCAGACGCCGTATCCGCTTGAGCCAAAGGTTGTGATGGTGTTGTTTGAGACGTTGTTTGAATTGCTGGACGATTGGAGCCGGACGCCGTATCCGAATAAGCCCGATGTTATTATAGTATTATTTTGTATTGTTCCGTTTGAAGCGCCATAGAAATAAATCGCGTAAGAGCTTAAAGGCGTTGAATTCCCCTGCAAAATATTCGCATTCTTTATTGTTGTGAAGTTGTAGCCCAACTGGTTGTCTATTGCATACCCCGCCGCAGTCTTTGAATAATTGATTGTATAACCGGCGCCGTCAAGGGTGACGTTATTCTCCTTGATTGTGAAGCACGTCCCTGCGGATGAGACATTCTGCATTAATATGTAACTTCCTCCGGCACGTGTCAGGTTCTGACAAGCATATATGCCATAAGGCGGATTAGCGTCAATTACAACCTGTTTTGTTGCGGTCTGATTCACATTTCCCGCCAAATCCTGTGCGTATGCTGTGTAGTTGTAGATGCCGTCCGGCGTGTTGGTAAAGTTGTGGTATAATCTGTAAACTCCGGCGTTGTAGGATGCGTTGATTTCTTCTGGCGACAAAGCGCGGTTCCAGATTTTGACTTCATCAACATTGCCGCTGAAATTTCGCTTCAAATCAAATCGGTTTCCGATAAAAAGCGGATTGGAATCTTTTCTGAGGATGCCAGTCACGTTTTTAGTATCGCTTAAGTTGCCATCCAAATATAATTTAAAGTCAGTACCATTGTAAGTAATTGCAGTATGGTGCCAAGCATCTTTTGAAATGCTCATTTGACTAGTTGCGATACCTTCGGTAGCGTTGGCAATATCTGCCTGCAAATTGCCAGTTAAGGTTATTTGAAATAAAAACGATCCATTGCTTGACGAATTCCAGTTCGAGACAAAGTATCCTTGTGGTATGCCGGTTGGCGGATAAATCCATGCCTCAACAGTAATATAATCCGGCTCAAGCGAAGCGCTATATGGAACCACAACATAATCGTCCACACCGTCAAAATCAAGCGCATTGCCAAATTTTCCAGTTGTATTTGTTGGGCAGTTTGAGCCGACGCACGTCCCGTTGTTTCCGTATGCTGACCAGTCGCGGAACTTAGTTGAGTTTTCTCCGGATTCATTGTTGAATCTCCACCAGCCAACCAAACCCCTATCAAAATCAATAAATGCGGTCACATTACCTGCATCGGATATTGAAGTATTCACATATGTCCAAGTTCTGCTGACGAAAGAATTATTTGCGTCTGTCGGGGAATAAAATGTTATGGCTGGGACTGCAAAAGCGAAATACGCAAAAAACACCAAGAACACTGCAGCAAAAAATAAAGATACATGGATTTGCGGCCTTGAATACGATTTTTTTATGCAATTTCTGAAATATTTGTTGTATCCGCATGCTTTGCTAAAGATATTTATAATTTTGTGATTCCGAAGGGTGTTAGTTTTCAACGCAAAGCCTGCCTGAAATAAAAAAATGAGAGCGCTAAGAAATGACAAAACAAGAATAAGATTAGAGCAAATGCTAAAATCACGCATCAACAGCACCAGATAACATATATTTTCTCACGATTCTATATATACTTGTAGCGATTTTTTATTGCATTGCAGTAAAAAAGCTTGAAAATAATTCAGATTTTCATGATTTTTTGTGTTTACCGTAAACGACGGAGAAATTTTTGTTTACTGTCAACACACACATATAAAGATGTTTGTTTATCATAAACAAGGGAGATAACTTCAAAGAATTTTAGTGCGAAGTCATGAAACATTTATGTGTTTCAAGCCTTCGAAATTTTCGCTCTGCGATTCAATGCAGGGCTTCAAATGTTCAAAGTGAAAAAAATGGACAGCCAAAAAACATCCATTTCCCTTGAATTGGAAGCGCTGAAAAAAGAGATAACGAAAGTAACTGAAAATCGCGGCGGTTTAGACATCGACTGTGATTTAACAAATGAGTCAGAAGACAAAAGAGAAATCAAAGACACTTCAAATAATAATGTGAGCATTCTTATAACGTATTCCCTCTTAAAGAAAAACAGATCAAAGAAAATGCTTTTCAACTACGAGCTAATAGGCAGAAACGGAAAGGATGGATTGCTTCAGACACTCAATGGAGAAAAGGTCACTTCAGGTTGTTTTATAGCACCTAAAGATAAAGAGAACTCGATTGATGAATTTCTCAAAAAACACGATATTGAATTCTCAAAGAGAAATATAACGCTCATCAATAATTGATCCCTTCAAAAATCAATACATAATCAGTTAAACACACCAAAGGATTAAAAGCCGTGATTTGTTTTAATACGTAATTGACCATCCAGCCGCACCAATCCATCGCTAAATGTGTGAGGTTTTTGACAGGCTGAAGATAACTTCTAACAGTCTATTTCTTATCCCGCCCTTGCAACCAGCACCCAATTGTAGCCGCTGGTGGAGTTTCTCATGCATGCATACATGTAATCATCCACTCCACTCCCTGATTGCTCAAGCCAGAAAGTGCCTCTTTGTGCGGCATCACATGTTGATTTTGAATCTGTTGTATTAAGCCGCATTCCGCCGTTTATTTCTAATTTGGCGGATGGCGAAGCCGTCCCGATGCCGACATTAGTCCCGTTATCGTATATTGAAGATATTCCAACAGTATTCGTTCCGGTGAACTTTGCGACGTAATTCGGAGTTCCAGCTCCGGACATATTCCCGCTTGTCGAATTAAGGGCAACACATGTAAATGAACCATCGCCAAGGCTCTGTATTGCCTCTCCTGCAACACAATTATTTGGATATCCTGTGAGATTGGCCCAGCCAAGACCAAGATCGGCAACAAGCTTTGTCGAATTTATTGAGCCGTCAATTATCTGGACGGTTCCGACAGAGCCCGATGCAAGCTGTAGGTTATTGTATGCTCCTGTAACGTTTCCATCAAATGATGTTGTGTTTTTCAGGATGGAACTCCCTCCGACAATGACATCAGTTCCAAAATATCCATAACGCCATGTATTAGTTAAAGAGCCTATGTCAAATGTATCTGTAAAGAAAGGTATTGCCGAACCGTTTACATTTATTGTTGTGACTCCGACATTTGTGATGTTTCCTATTATGTAAAGATTTTTATTGACTCTAAGGTCGTTTGTGACTGTTATCATCCCTGTTGCCGCAGTTATCTCTCCTGCTGAAACTTTGTTTAAAGAAGCCAAATCAGAAGCAAGATCTCCTGCTGCAATTGAGCTGTCAATGATTTTTGCAGAATTCACTGAATTATCTTCAAGCTGAAGGTTATCCCATGATCCTGTGATATTTCCGCCAGTAAATATTGTGGTTGTATAGAGGCCGTTAGTTACAGTTGCTGCATTTCCAAGTATGTTAATGGCTGTACCATTGACTGCATTAACCATTTCCGTTGTTGTGTTATATGTATCGATATCAGAACCACAAACAGGCACGCCATCAGTTCCTATTGATATAATCTTATCATTTCCCGTGCAAACTAATGAAACAACGCCACCCTTGGTTGTTGCTGAAGGATTTGGAAGGGTTATTGTGTATGCACCGCCGTTATTTGAAACAGTTATGTTGTCTCCGGCAAGGCTGTAACCGCTTATGTTTTCCCATCCCAAAGAGCCGGTCCAGGCAACTCCAAGATTCCAGCTTGTGAGGTTACCCCAATTCAAACCTTGCGTATTTATTACAGTAGGCGCAGTCACAGTTCCGCTTAAATCCCCGCCTATTTGAACATAAGAAGCATTATAAGTGCTTAAAAATAATGCTCTTTCGGTTGCGTTATTTACATAATCTGTTTTTGCAGAGTAATTCGCAATCATGAATGCATCATAACTTGAATTATACGTACTTATTGCACTAGTATTGTCCAAAACTGCATTTCCATTCTGATATATGTTGACGCCGTAAATTCCGGCAGTTGCATTGATATCGCCTACGACATCAAATGTTTTAACCGGAGATGATGTGCCTATTCCGATTTTTGAGCCATCATCAAATATCAGGGAATCTCCCAACGTGCCTGCAGTTATGAACTTAGCAACACGATTCTGAGTTCCTGCA
>JAHILE010000019.1 GCA_018897155.1 Nanoarchaeota archaeon
CTAAATAATTGTCCGCTCTTTTTAAAAAAAACGTGCCGACATCTAAGAATAGTTTTAAAACCGGTTTTGAATACTCATGATTTAATAAGCAAAACCCCGGATACTTTTCCAAAGTCATTTGGCTCCGCATATATTATTATATGAGCTGCAACAATAACTAATAATATGGCTACCTACACTATAGGTATAAAAGCAGGATTAATTTCCGGCATCATAACAGGAGTTATTTTCTCAATAATATTATCAACACTATTTTACGCAACAATGTCAAACGCCTCTCCGTCCTTTGGAACTTCGGAAAAAACAATAGCGGAATTAGCAGGATTCGGCAAAATTGAAGGAAATAATTCAATGGATGCCGCAATATTTAGAATAATCGCCATCATGCTCGGTGGAAGCATTCTCATAGGAGTTATCTTAGGCATTGCAACCTCTGCAACAATTGCCATAACAAAACGCGGAACGTCATTTTCCGTAACTGTTTTAATATTGCTCGCGCTGTCGGCATATTATTATCAAAAATATGATAATTTGGTTAACATTCTGGAATATGCCGCTTCAGAAACAGATATTAATGAAAATCTTAAGCTATTGATGATTTTAACAAACATAATGCCGCCCATAATTTTTGCCGCAATTGAAAGCATGCTTCTGAACTATTTCTGGGGCATTTACACAGTTGTAAACTTCACACATACGCCAATTATCAAGAAAGAGATACCGATTCAGACAAATCCGGTTAACGCAACATATAATGCAAATGCGCCAGTACCAATTCCTCAAAAATCGGCTCAAACGTCATTACTTGTAAAATCGCTTCAAATGGTGCCGCCGCCAAGACCGCCACAAATACAGCCTGCTGTACAACAACCTACCCAAAATTCCACTCTGCAAAAAAATATTCCGAATGATTTAGAAGAGTACATTCTTGATTGTCTGAATAAGGGTATATCTGAAGAAGAAATAATATCAATGTTTGTTGGATATGGCTATGATTCCGAGGCTATTGCTGAGTTGATATATGAAAAAACTGGCGCAAATACGAAATCATGAAGTCAATAATAAGAGAATCACCTAATTTTGTATCTAAGCATCATCTCGTTCGCTTCTGCGAACTCGAAGCTTTTGAGACACACGGCGCTGTTGCACAACAAAAAAGTATATCAATAGCCGAAGCCAAATATCCATTGCGGCGTAAGCCGCAAGGGAGATAAAATGGGCAAAAGAAAGACGCCGATTAACTGGAAAACATACAACAAGGAACTTGTAAACCGGGGCAAAAACGTTGCAATGTTCCTGAAAGCAATGACTAATTCAGACGTTCTTGAATCGGAATTAGAGCAGATGAACGACAAAAAGAACGGACATCCGTACAAATATCCCACTTCGTTGATAATATTTCTTTATGTGCTGAAAGCGATAACTTCCAAAAGCTACCGTTTTCTTGAAGGCTATTGTTGCATGTTTTTGGAGAAAAGTCCGGAATATTCAGTTATTTTCAAAAGGGTGAACAAACTTCCAAAAGAGACAATGGATGATATAAACCGGAAAGTGATTGCTGCTGCCTCCGGCAGCAAAACAATAGAAGTTATTCTTGATGCAACTGGATTACAAGTAAACGGAACCTATGTCTGAATAGATGAAAAATATAAAGAAAAAAGAAAACGAAAGTGGAAAAAAATACATTTGGTAATTGATGCAAAGACAAGAGCGATATTGTCTGCAAATGTCTTAAGAAAGAATAAAAATGAGGGAGAACATAACGAATTTTCAAAGTCTTTGAAAAAAGCAAGCTGTGCAGGAAAGATAAGCAAGGTTTATGCCGACGGAGCATACGGCAGCAAGGCGAATTTTTTGCTCTGTGAGAAAACCGGGATAAAACCAGTTATCCGAATAAGAAAACCTACTGTAAGAAATGTTGCCGGACGTAGACTATTGAATAAACGGCTCATACCGCATAAACGGCCTATGTTCAAATTTGACACAAGAGACAAATATGCTTTTAAACAAAGCAATTGGCGTTCATTTGTTGATACCGAAAATTATGGAAAAAGAAGCGGGATTGAAGGCGTAATCGGCTCTGTAAAGCGGTTTTTTGGAGAACATTTGCACTCCAAAAAGGACGAATGTATTGAAAGGGAAATTGAAGCAAGGGTAATGACTTGGAATATTATGGTTTGTTAAATCGATTCACTTATGGGTGCCTGTCGGCACCCTCTTGTGCAACAGCACCGAGACACGCCCGAATTATTTTCTAATAAGATATCTCAAAACGGCTGCAAATCCTCCAAGATTGAAAAGCTTCTCTCCGGATTCATGCGTTGAATTTATTATGTGCACCACACCGGAATTTTTCTCGACTTCAAAAATTATTTTCTCGGTTTCCTTGTCACGCAGCATTTTATCTGACACAAGCAGTTCCGCTATCGCGCCGTTTTCAGCAGCAGATGCAACTTCTTTTTTTCCATAGATTCCAAGGCCCGTGTCTTTTCCAAGATGCTCAAGGAATTTTTCGACAAAATTTGTTTCAAGGGACAGCCTGCTTTCCGCAAGAATCTTCTCAAGCCCTCCGCGCTTTATGACTTCGTTTACTCCGGTTTTTCCGGTGATGCTTACAGGCGCAAGGATGCATTTCCCGACCCATGCAAGCTTCCGTTTTTTTATCAGCGCCATAATATTTTCTTTTGCAAAGCCGGGGCCTGCAATGATAATTTTTTCAGCGCTTGAATTTGCATCAAGCATTTTGATAACGTCATCATAAAAAATGTCCGGGCTTGACGCACTTGACGCACCATATTCTTTTCCGGCACTTTTAGATATGATTGTAGAAAAAATCTTTGCATCAAGTTCTGTAGCTTTTGCAAAATCCGCCCGGCGCTCATCCACAACGCAGATGATGAGGTGCATGCCCTTGTAAGTTATGCTATCATCAAGCCGGATTTTGTCGCTTCTAGCCCATTCCTTTTCAATATCAAGAATTGTGTTTGGCTCAACCGTTATTGTGTGGTAGCCGTGCGAAACGTCATCCGGTCCTTCTGTGATTTTTCCAGTAAGGCGCAGCGCATTTCCGTCTTCATCAAATTGCATTTTCTCAATTTTCAGCTTAAGATAAACCGGTTTTTTCTCGTTGGTGTCTGTGCGCTGGATTGTGCGGACTGTGCGTGCTCCGACAACATCTTCTTCTGCAAGAATATTTTTCAGATTCCACAAATCATCCAGTGTCTCCGGCTTTATCTTTACGCCGTGCTTGAAATCTTTTTTCAGCAATTTCATAAACATTTCAACTCTTCAAAATAAATAGTTCAGCTCTTCAAAACCAATATATTTTTTAAATCTGCCAATGACGTTATTTTTGCATCGGGCAAAAACTTTGGATTGATTTTATAATCTCGCCATGGCGTTGATTCTTCCATTGGCCTTTTGTATAGTATTGTAAACATCCCCTTCTTTTTCGCGCATTCAACATCCCTCAAAGGATTGTCGCCGATATATGCGCAATCTTTAGGCTCTGCTTCCAGCATCCCTAATAAGCGGTCAAATATTTTTGGGTCCGGCTTTTCTATGCCGATTTCGTCGGAAACAACTATGCCTGAAAAGAACTTATCGATATTCATCCAGCCGATAGACGCTCTCAAGTCCCAAAAGCGGTCGTCGCTGAAAAGCCCCTGCACAAATCCCTTTCGATTAATCCAATCAAGCACTTCTCTGATTTCTTTGTTTCGCGGCTCGTTTTTTATGTGAGCCTCAAGTTCCGCCCGGTATATCTGAAGAATTTTCGGGGCAAGCATCATTATGCCGGCAGGTGTTACGCCGAGGCTTCTGAGCGCGTCTGCAAGTATCGGCTCTTCCTGCGCGAAATGGGTGCAATGCAGATAATTGATGCGGAGATTCGCGCTCCTCCACGCCTCAATAAAACGTTTTTCGCTTATTTGCTGCCCGGTTTTCCCAAGTTCCTTTGCGCATTTTGGCGCGATTTTTTCAAGAACTTCAGGAAACGGATCCAGCATCAATGTATTCCCATAATCCCATAATACGTATTTAACTGGTATTTGAGGCATAACTAACATTATTCTAGAGACTATTTATTGATTGATATTGCCTAATTGCTATGGTGCTGTTGCACAATTCGCAGAGCACATACACCTTAGCGTTATCTGCAAAGCTAAAACCGAGTCATTCAAAATTCTTGCGTTCAACGCTAAGATTTGAGCAAGAATTTTGGCATATATAAATCTTATGCAGCGGCGCCAATTGCTATAAGATACTTAATGGATGCCCGATTCATTGAATTCACAAAAGAGGTTTGACAACAAGCCCGGGAATTGCGGACTGAAAAGGATTCTTATTTTTCAGTACGCTATGAATCATCTCTTTCTTAATTTCACGCTCCATTGGATCTAACAACTCCATAAAATAATCTATGGCGCTTTTACGCATACCCTTGCGCGCAAAGAATTCGTAGTCCTGGTCGGCTTGGATATTTTTGGGTTCATAATATAACTTGCCGCATCTATCCATGCGCGTTATCGTCATTTTGTGAAGATTGACATTCGAATAGCCCATTCTGGCAATATTGAGCGCATCTTTATGCCTTACCACTACATTACTGTCTGGCAAATGCTCCTCATTCTTAAACTGTCCGAAATACACCTCGCCTATTCCGGTATCCATTATCATTGATGTGCAACGTTCACACGGAAAGCCCGTACTGATTAATATTCCGCGGCTTAGTGCTTTATCGGCAATTTTATTTTCAAGAAACGCTCTTGCATCTTTCACAGTCCATTCGCTCGAATCCACACCGTAAAAAAGAGCAGTCAATATTGCAGAACCTTCAGCACACAAAGACGGGCAAGTTACAAATTCCAATCCATAATTCTTGTCGCGCGCGCAAAAATCAAGCCCCTTTTCTTTGCAGGAGCAATACTCGTCTCCATTAACTCCGACATAATTTCGGCCGTTTAAATTAAGTAAGGCGGCAACATGCCGTTTATTGCAATGGCTATTTTCCTCATACCCTTTAAGGAATTCATATCTGTCAAGAATAAAATCATTAGCCATATAAATATTTGCGAGAAAAAATATATAAATGCCTAATTATTGATTACTATGATGTAATTACAAATAATTGCATTTAAACTGTAAACATCGCCCAATTCATTTATTCTTTTTAAAAAACAGCCACGAATTTTTCGCGCCATTAAATGCTGTTTTCAAAAGCACATATTTTCCTAAAAGTTTTTTTCCGTGGAAATCAGCGATTATTTCTTTGCCTGAAAATTTCTCCGGCATGTAAGTTCCGCAATCCCATATTTTGACAACGCCTGCGCCGTACTGCCCCTCAGGAATTGTGCCCTCAAACTTCGCATAATCAAGCGGATGATCTTCAACCTGAACCGCAAGGCGCTTTATCCTTTCCGCAAGCGGCGGCTCTTTAGGGACTGCCCAGCTTTTCAACACGCCGTCGTGCTCAAGGCGCAGGTCCCAGTGAAGGTGCGATGCGTGGTGCTCGTGTATGGCAAAAATCAGGTCTTTGCCTGCTGATTTTATCGTTTCTAAAGGCAATGGCTCTGAAGTCTTTGTGAAGTCCCGCTTTTTAACATATTCTTCAAGAGGCATACATATCATTGTAAAACCTGCCTTAAAAAGCTCTTAAAAACTATAAATAAACCGGCGCCAAATAGTATTGCATGGCGTATAAAATTCAAAAGAAGGCTGAAGAAAAAAAAGAGGCTCCAAAAAAGCCGATTGAACAGCGCAAAAGCGACCACATAACTCTTTGCCTTTCAAAAGAAGCCGAAAGCAGCAAAACAGGATTTGAAGACATACGGCTGATTCATAAATCACTTCCAGAAATTAATTTTGAAGAAGTTGACATATCAACCACATTTCTTGGGAAAAAACTGAATGCTCCGATAATCATAGAAGCGATAACCGGCGGCTGTGAAGAAGCCGAAAAAATAAACAAGAACCTTGCAAAAGCGGCAGAGCGCGTCGGCGTTGCATTTGGTGTGGGCTCTGAAAGGGCTTTCATGACCGCTCCTCAGCTTGCGGAAACATATAAAATCAGGGATGTCGCGCCAAATGTATTTCTTATAGGAAATCTCGGCCTGATACAGTTCAGGAACGGCTTTGGCGATAGGGAATTCAACCAGGCGATTTGCGAAATTGACTGCAACGCGCTTGCAATTCATCTGAATCCGCTTCAGGAGCTTTGCCAGCCGGAAGGGGACAAAAACTGGAAAGGCTGCACGAACGAGCTTGCGGAAATGTGCAAGGCGGGCTTTCCGATAATAGTTAAAGAAACGGGTGCTGGAATCAGCGCGGAAGTTGCAAAATCAATTGAACGCGCCGGCGCAAAAGCAATAGATGTTTCAGGCCTTGGCGGAACAAATTTTGCATTAATTGAAAGCTACAGAAACGGTGTGTCCGGCTTTGAAAACTGGGGCATTCCGACAGCATGCTCAATCATTGAAGTAAGAGGCGCGGTAAGAATCCCTATAATTGCATCAGGAGGCATACGTTCCGGAGTGGACATGGCAAAATCAATAGCTCTTGGCGCAGATATGTGCGGGGCGGCATTGCCGTTTCTGAGGGCGGCTGTAATAAGCGATATAGCTGTTGAAGAAAAGCTAAGAGAATTCATAATGCAATTGAAGATCGCGATGATTCTTACGGGGTGTAAAAATATTGCAGAACTGAAGAAAACAAAGTACATTATTAGCGGATTTGTAAAGGAGTGGAAGGAACAGCGGGTGAGATAAACCGCAATAAATCCATAAAATAGATATTTAAACACTACTTACAAGTAATTCTATATGAACTTATTAAAAAAACCGCTCGTAACTCGGGGCTGGGATAAGGATATTCTGGCGAAATATGAGCTGGGAGATGTTCCGCTGGTTATGGGAAATATGACTAACCAATGCAACTACAACTGCATTTATTGCCATACTGATGCGGGCAAAAAAGACGAAAATGAATTAAATGCAGACGAATGGATTAGGATTCTTGATGAAAGCAAAGAACTTGGAAATGAAGTTTTCTGGATTGGGGGAAAAGGAGAACCGATTCTTGACAATGCGTTTAGAAAAGTAATCAGGCATGCAGATGATATAGGGCTAACTACGGTATTAAACACGAACGGAAGCCTGATTACGAAGAAAAGAGCGAAACTATTATATAATAACAATGTAAGCCCCGAAGTCAAAATAATCAGTTTTGACGAAGACGTGTATGATTATTTGTCAGGCACTATTGGAAATCTGCCCGCATTGCGCAAAGGGCTGAATAACTTGATTAAAGCGGGCTATAGAAAAATAGTTGACGAAACAGATGATGCCCGAATAACCAGAATGTCCGGAATGCTGTTAATGGCAAAACCCGCTTATCAATCAATGCCTGATGTTTTCAGGTATTGTGACCGCAATAATTTCGCCCCGGTTGTCAGTGATGTTGTTGCTTCCGGAAGAGTTGTCAAGCGCGGAAATTTAGACGAATTAAAGTTATCTGATGAAGAAAAAAAGAATATATGGGAACTCGGTTCTGAGATAATGAGTTATCCTTTGAACAAAGGAATAGAAGAGTGCCAGATACAATACGGCATAGTTGTTCAAAACAATGGCGATCTTATCATTGATACTTATGGCATGTCGTGCGATGTCTGTGATTATTATGGGAGGCGGGTAGCGGGAAACCTGCGTGAAATATCGCTAAAAGAAGGATGGGAAATAATAAAAGAGGAAAGAAAAAGAAACGAGACTGCGCGCAAAATTGCGTATGATCAGTTTAAAGAAGAATGTTCGGCTTGTCTTGCTTCGTGCCCGATGGCACACAAATCCCAAAAAGATTATTATGGCTTGAATTAATCGCGCGCGATTTTTTCGCCGAGTTTTTTCAGCTGCGAAATCACCTGAAAATTTGCTGCGATTTCTCCGGGCTTTTCAGCTTTTCCAAAAACAGAGCCGACAAAGTTCATGCCGCATATTTTGCAGGCGCTCTGCAAATAGCCAGTGGCGTTCTTTCCGGATGTTTCAAATTCCTCTTTTCCGGAAATCAGTATCGCGGCTTTTTTGTTTTTCAAAGACTCTGCATAAGGGTCTAAGCGGTCAATCAGGTTCAATAGCTGCGGTGAAACCATGTCGTAATAGCACGGGCTTGCGAAAATTATCGCGTCTGCATCAATTATTTTTTTAGCAATCAGATTAAAATCATCAGATTTTCCGGTTCCGATAAATTCAACATTCAGGTTTCTCAACAATATGATGTCAACATCCGCGCCGTTTTCCGCTGCACTATCCAATACGGTTTTCAGCATGAATTCAGAATTTCCTTTTCTTGGGCTGCCGCAGATTCCGACGATTCTCATACACCATATCTGTCCGTCAAAACTTATATCCTCTCCCCGCCAATAAATATCATGCAACACAATGCAAATCTCGCCGCGCTTGAAACAGAGCTCAAGCTCCGCGGATTTTCCCCGCGCACTGTAAAGACATATCTTTTCTACAACAAAAAGTTTCTGGAATTCACAAAAAAAGAGCCAAAAGACGCAACAGAAGACGATATCAGAAAATACCTTGCTGGAAAAATGTCAAGCGGCGAAATTTCGACATCATCAATCGCCTTGATGAAAGCCGCGCTGAAATTTTTCTATGACGACCTGCTGAAAAAAGGCATTGTCAATATCAAGGCGCCTAAAATATCGAATAAACTGCCGGTTGTTCTGACGCGCGCGGAAATAAAACGGCTCATTGACTGCACAACAAACGAAAAACACAGGCTGATGCTGCTGCTTTTATATTCCTCCGGACTTCGGCTTTCGGAATGCATAAACCTGAAATACGGCGACATCGACCTTGAAGATGGAATGGGTTGGGTGCGCTCGGGAAAAGGAAAAAAAGACAGGATGTTCATACTTTCAGAAAAGCTGCGCGATGCCCTCAAAAAAGAAGCGAAATCAAGCGACTATGTTTTCACTGGCAGGAACGGGCCGATTAAGGCGCGCGCAGTGCAAAAGCTTGTTGAAAACGCGGCAAAAAGAGCAAAGATTGACAAACCGGTGCATGTGCATACGCTGCGCCACACTTTCGCAACGCATCTTCTTGAGAATGGAACGGATATAAGAAAAATACAAAAGCTTCTCGGACATTCAAACCTTCAGACAACGCAAATATATACTTCAGTCTCAACAGAAGAATTGAAAAAAGTCAAAAGCCCCATGGATAATCTTTAATGACAGTTACCTCTCAAACCGGAGTAAAATCCGTTCACTTCGTTCTCGGCTTTTGAATCTGCGGATTCAAAACATACATAAGCTTTATAAATCTAAGTAGATAATATTTCTTACTATTCCGCTTGGTGCAACCCATGTCCTTTGATGCTTCTTCCTTTTGATTCAAGAATTAGCTTTAGGCATCACAATAAAGAAATAAAGCCAAGGGAATACTTAATAAACCAGTACCTGCTGAGCACAATTCGCCATGGGCCCGTAGCTCAGTCTGGTAGAGCACCGGGCTCTTAATGTCGGAAGAACTTTAGTTCTTCTGGAAGGGTGAGGCTTTTAACCAGACGAAATTCGTAACTGAAGAAACCCGGGTGTCGAGGGTTCAAATCCCTCCGGGCTCGCTCATTTTGAACAATTCACAATATATACTATAATGTTCAAAAGCCGAGAGCGCAAAGCGAAATGATTTTAGACAATCACAACGCGTATTGGGTTCAAAATCTTGGAAATCTTTGATTTCCATAATGCATATCATCAACATAAAAACGGCAATTAATTGGGGTAGATTATTTGACTGAAAAAGGCAAAACAAAAAAATCCGAAGCTGCAGAAACTGTAAAAAAGGAGCCGAAAGAAGAAATAATTCACTTTCTAGTGCCTAAACAAGAGATTCTTTCGCCGGATAGCATAGCAGAACTTCTTGAAAAAATGAAAATTAAAGTGGAAAATCTCCCCAAAATAGGAATCAACGATCCTGCAATACAACACCTCAATCCAAAGCTTGGAGATGTAATAAAAATTACAAGAAAAAGCGCAACCGCCGGAACTTCATACTATTATCGTATGGTCATAGAGAGCAACATAATCATATCTGATGAAAGCGAAACTGAATAAATCAATCAATCGAAATCCAACATATTGATTAAATAAAATACTAGGTAATAGTTATGCAGGAACAAACATTGCTTCAAACATTCTTAAATGAGCAAGCGGATAAAAACGCTTTTGTGGCCCACCAGATAGACTCATTCAACGATTTTGTATCCCGAAGGCTTCAGCGCACAATAAACGAAATCGGAAAAGTCACAGTTGAATTGTCCTCAGGCGAATTCCTTGACATAAAATTCGGGACGGTAAATCTTGGAAAACCAATAATCCGCGAAGCAAACGGCTCGACAAGATCCATACTTCCGCAGGAAGCGCGTCTTCGAAACCTCACATACTCATCCCCGCTGCTTGTCGAAATGACTCCGGTATTTGAAGGCAAGGCACAGGAAACAGAAGTTGTTGAAATCGGAGAAATCCCGATAATGATCAAATCGGTCCTCTGCCCTCTCTCGACAATGAACAAAGGCGAGCTCGTTCTTGCAGGAGAAGACATAAAAGATCCGGGCGGATACTTCATAATCAATGGCACTGAAAGAGTCGTAGTTCTTCTTGAAGAAGTCGCCCCGAACAAACTCATATTGCAGAAAGATGGCGAAGAATTTTTCGCGCGCATCAACAGCGAACGCAGCGGATATGTCCAGCGCCATGTGTTTGAGAGAAAGAGCAACGGCGTAATTGTTGCAAAATTCGCAAACATAGTTAATACGCCGATTCCGATAGTCGCGCTGATGAAAGCGCTTGGAATGGAAACCGATAAAGAAATAATAGAGAACATAATCACAGATAATGAAAGCGAGCTTGAAGAAACATACACAAACATCTATGAAGTAGAGGCATGCACGCGCGATGAAGCAATCGATTACATCGGAAGGCGGATGAAAGTAATGCAAAAAGAGCATAGGGAAACAAGAGTTCTTCAGCTTCTTGATACATACCTGCTCGGCCATATAGGGCAAAGAGTCGAAGACAGAAAGAAAAAAGCAAAATTCCTTGCAATAATCATGAGAAAGCTCATCCATGTAAAACATGGAACGCTCACCGTTGATGACATAGACCACTATGCAAACAAGAGGCTCAAGGGTGTCGGCGATCTTTTCGAAGACCTTTTGCGCTCGATAATCCTTGGAAGGTGGGGGCTTGTCGCAAGATTACAGTACAATTATCAAAAAATGATGAAGCGCGGAAGAAAATTCCTGAAGCTTCAAGGTGTCGTTGTTTCAGACGTGCTCACAAAGCAAATCATGCGCTCAATGGCAACGGGAAACTGGATAACTGGAAAAACCGGCGTATCGCAAAGGCTTGAGCGAAGCAATTTCATAAGGACAACAGAGCATCTTCGAAGCGTTGTTTCAGCACTTTCATCAACGCAGGAGCATTTTGAAGCAAGAGAACTGCACGCAACTCATATGGGAAGGCTTTGTTGCATAAGGACTCCTGAAGGGCAGAACATAGGGCTTAGGAATTTCCTTGCAATGGGCGCTAAACTGACACAGCCCGCAACAGATGCAGATAACTTAAAAATACTCACAACAATCAAGGCACTTGGCGCAAAAACAGACGGTTAATTAAAGGGGGAGATAAAATGTATAAGGTAAACCTAGCAGAAGTTATGCTGGAAACAACGCACGGCGGACCAGGACATAAACGCGCGCTCGTGAATAAGGAGGACGTAAGAAACCCGCACCTGATGTTCATGAACGAGGTGTATGTTCCCCCAAAAAGCGTATTGAAACTACATGTTCATCCGGACCTTGAAGAAATACATTATTTTATACTTGGAACAGGAAAAATGCTTGTCGGAAACGAATACATCAAAGTCAAAAAAGGAGACAGAATAATAGTCCCGCCAAAAAGCAGCCATTGCGTCGTAAATGCGGGAAATTCAGTGATGAAATACATTTGTCTTGGAATAAAATTATAGAGGCTTGGCAATGAATAAAATACTGAAGTT
This sequence comes from Nanoarchaeota archaeon, assembly GCA_018897155.1. Classification (NCBI taxonomy): domain Archaea; kingdom Nanobdellati; phylum Nanobdellota; species Nanobdellota archaeon. The sequence goes on from JAHILE010000019.1 coordinate 12,066, forward strand.
TTGCGTTTTTTGGGCAGTTGAGCTCAAATATCAATTCACAAAAACTGAAATTTGAGTGTGAATTTTAAAAAACGCAAAACTTGAATAAAATATTGCTTATAATCGATGTACAAAAATATTTTATTAATGATTTAACAAAGGATTTACCTGAAAAAAATCAAAAAATATATTGAAGAAAACAAAAGTAAGTTCAGCAAAATAATATTTACGCAATTCATAAACAACGGAAAAAACAATTTCGTAAAATTAATGGACTGGCACGAAATGTCAAAACCGCCGCAAAGCGACATCGTCGATGAGTTGGCGCAACTTGCAACAAAAGAAAACACAGTCGTAAAAAATAGCTATTCCGCTTTCAAAAACAAAGGATTCAGAAAAATTTTGAAAGATAATAAAATAGAAGAGATATGGATTGCGGGAATAAATACCGAACAGTGTGTTTTTACAACGGCAATCGAAGCATTTGACCTCGGCTATAAACCAGTCATAATTTCAGGCTTGTGCAGAAGCAGCGCAAATGCGGAATGGCACGCAACTGCAATTAAAGTCATGGTTGATATGATTGGTGAAAAACAGGTTGTATAATGGCATTTATTGCAGTTTAGTGAAAAACAGGTTGTATAATGGCATTTATTGCAGTTTACATCGCAAATCCCGACAAAAAGACCGCGAAAATGGTTGCGGCGCATTTGCTTGAAAACGGGCTGGCAGCGTGCGTGAATATTTTTCCGGCCGAGAGTTCATATCGATGGAAAGGGAAAATCGAATGCGCAAAAGAGTTCGCCGCGCTTGCAAAAACAACGCAGGAAAATTTTGAAAAAATAAAGCAGGAAATCAAAAAAATTCATCCTTATGAGTGCCCTGAAGTCATGAAAATCGTGGCTGAAGCAAACGAAGAATATGAAAATTGGGTAAAAAAAGAATGTATGAGTCAAAGCTGATATTTATGAGCGACATATATCTTAACGGCCAACATGTTGGAGAAACAAAAGACGGAAAAGAGCTTGTCAAGTCATTAATTGCAAAGAGGCGGCAAGGCGTACTTCCGACTATAATGAATGCCTGCTACTACGAAGAAAAGGATGAAGCCCAGATAAACACTGACGGCGGCAGGACAAGAAGGCCTTTAATCATTGTTGAAAACGGAGCTTCAAAGCTAACTGAAGCCTTGATAACACAACTCAAGGAAGGAAAAATCACATGGCAAAACCTGATTGAAAAAGGAATTGTAGAATACATAGATGCTGAAGAAGAAGAAATGGCATATGTCACGTTTTATAGTAAAGATCTTACAAAAAAACATACACATATTGAAATAGATCCTATGATGATTGTGGGCGTCGGCGCTTCACTTCTTGTTTTCCCTGAAAAGAACAGAGGAGACAGATCAAACTACGGCTCAAGAATGGTCACGCAGGCAGTTGGAATGTATCTTCACAACCACATGCTTCGTGATGACACAACCGCGCAAACAATGGTCTATCCCCAGGAACCGCTGGTACAATCAGAAACAATACATGCGGCAGGCGTTGATATTCACCCGGCAGGCCAGAACCTGATAATTGCGGTCATGCCGTTCTACGGATACAACATAGAAGATGCAATAGTCATAAACAAAGCATCAATCGAACGCGGCCTTGGCAGATCTTATTCTTTCAGAACATACGTTACAGAAGCCAATCGATATTGGGGTGGACAGGAAGATGAAATAGGATTCCCGGAAACCAGTGTGCGAGGCTACAAATCAGAAAAAGAATATAACAAACTAGATCCTGATGGAATTGTTTCACCCGAAACAAATGTTGAAGGAAGTGATGTTGTAGTCGGAAAGACATCACCGCTAAGATTCCTGGGGGTGGCAAAGGAAACAAGGCTTGGGATAAAAAACAGGAGAGACAATTCACTTGTTGTAAATGCTGCAGAAGGCGGCGTTGTTGACAAAGTAATAATGACTGAATCCAAGGAAGGAAACCGCCTTATCAAAGTCACTGTAAGAGAGCTTAAAATTCCTGAAATCGGAGATAAATTCGCTTCAAGACACGGGCAAAAAGGCGTCCTTGGAATAATAGTTCCAGAAGAAGACATGCCATTTACAGCAGACGGAATAACTCCGGATATAATTTTCAACGCCCACGCAATACCTTCAAGAATGACAATAGGACATTTGCTTGAAATAATCGGCGGAAAGGCAGGCGCGCTAGCAGGTGAAAAAATCAACGGAACTGCATTCAAGGGTGATGAGGATTACATAACAAAACTTCTCAAAGCCACAGGAATGAGAGACGATGGAAAAGAAACGCTTTACAACGGAATAACCGGAGAAAAAATCGAAGTGCAGATACTTACAGGCATAATTTACTACCAAAGGCTTTACCACCTAGTATCACAGAAGATGCACGCGCGTTCCAAAGGCCCGGTTGCACTGCTCACAAAACAGCCGACTGAAGGGCGTTCAAAAGAAGGCGGCCTAAGATTCGGAGAGATGGAAAAAGACACGCTTGTCGCGCACGGAGCAGCAATAACGCTGAAAGAAAGATTCAGTTCAGACCGCTCGACAATACCGTTCTGCGAAACATGCGGAATAACAGCAGTTATCGACAAGATTAAGAATAAAACATTCTGCCCGCTCTGCAAAGGATCAAAAATTAAGAATGTTGAGATGTCTTACGCATTCAAGCTCCTCCTTGATGAAATGAAGAGCATGATGATTTACCCGCAGATTGTTATGGAGGACGAGGAGTGATTCTTATGGCTACTGTAAAAGAACTTCAATTCAAACTCATATCACCGGCAATGGTGAAAAAGCTCGCAGTAATGAATGTCAATATTTCAGACGTCTACGACGCAGATGCGTATCCTGTGGAAGGTGGCGTAATGGATCCGAAACTTGGCGTAATAGATCCTGGAATGCGATGCAGGACCTGCGGCGGAAAGCTTGGCGAATGCACCGGACACTTCGGATATATTGAGCTTTCAAGGCCAGTCATTAATGTTCTTTACCTAAAGCAGATAAAAATGATTCTCGCATATACTTGCCATGAATGCGGCGGGCTTCTTGTAGAAAAAGAAAAGCTAAAAAACATCAAAACAATAGATAACCTAAAACTTTTCAAGGCCGCAGGAAAATGCCAAAAATGCGGCAAGACAGTTGAAAAAATAAGGCTTGACAAACCATCAACATTCTTCCGTGGAAAGCATGCCCTGACACCGGTTGAAATCCGCGAGCAATTCGAAAAAATAAAAGACGGCGACCTCACTGCAATGAAATTCCTTGGCGGCAGGCCGGAATGGCTTATACTCACTCTTCTTTTAGTGCCTCCAATAACAACAAGGCCTTCAATAACTCTTGAAACAGGAGACCGAAGCGAAGACGACCTCACACATAAAATCGTCGACATCATCAGGATAAACAAACGCCTAGCAGATAACTTAGAGATAGGCGCACCAGATTTCATTCTCGAAGACCTCTGGGAACTTTTGCAATATCATGTTTCGACATTTTTCAACAACGAACTCGCCGGAGTTCCACCAGCAAGACATAGATCCGGCAGGGCTCTTAAAACACTATCACAGAGACTTAAGACAAAAGATGGCAGATTCAGGCACAACCTCACTGGAAAGAGAGTAAATTTCTCTGCACGTACGGTAGTCTCCCCTGACCCGAACATAAGCTTAAACGAAGTCGGAGTGCCACAAACCATTGCAAAGGAGCTTACAATCCCGATCAAAGTCACAAAACATAATCTTGAATATATGCGCAACCTTGTAAAAAACGGCCCTCAGGTTCACCCGGGAGCAAATTATGTGATACGGCCGGAAGGAATGCGAAAGAAAATACTTCGGGACAACAGCGCGACAGTTGCAGAAGAGCTTGTACCCGGATGCATTGTTGAGCGGCATATGATAGACGGCGATGTGGTTCTTTTCAACAGGCAGCCGTCGCTTCACAGGATGTCTGTTATGGCGCACCATGTCCGGGTTATGTCAGGAAAGACTTTCAGGATTAACCTAACAGTCTGCAAGCCATATAACGCGGACTTTGACGGAGACGAAATGAACCTTCATTTCCCGCAGACTGCAGAAGCAAGAGCAGAAGCCGAAGAATTGATGCTTGTCGAAAAAAACATGCGCTCCCCAAGATTCGGCGGACCTATGCTTGGCGGAGACCAGGAATATATTTCAGGAGCATACCTACTCACAAAAAAGGAGACTGTTTTCAGCAAAAAAGACATCGCTCAGATACTTGCAAATGCAAGTGCCCTTGAAAATGAAACTGCACAAGACCTGCTTGCAAAAGACAAAAAAGAATACAGTGGAAAAGAATTATTTTCGATGGTTCTGCCAAAAGGCCTTAATGTAAGATATAAAAACTCTGTAGGCTGCGAAGAATGCAACGGCGCATGCAAATTCAATGGCGAAGTTGTTATTGAAAACGGAATTCTAAAACACGGAACAATCGACAACAAAGGCATCGCTTCTTTCAAGGGAAATGTGCTTGACGCCGTAGACGCGCAATTCGGACACGCCGCAGCAAGATTATTTTTAGATCAGGTCACGCGCGTGATTTCAGAAATACTTATGAGAAGAGGCTTCAGCATATCTGTTGCGGACATAAACCTTCCGGCAAAAACAGTGCGCGACATAAACGCCGTCATTGACAGGCAGTTTGTAGCGATTGAAGGCCATATTGAGCAATACCGGAAAGGCAAGATGGAGTGCTTTCCCGGAAGAACCGCAGAGCAGACTCTTGAAGACCTTGTAATGGAGGAGGTCTGGAAGATAACAAGTGAAACCCAAAAACTCGTCCGCGATACTGCAGAGCCGACAGACGCGCTCATAATGGCAAAAACAGGAGCAAGAGGAAACATCCAGAATCTCGCATATATGGCGGGCTTAATCGGCCAGGAAATGATCGGCGGAAAAAGAATTTTCAGAGGATATAAGAACAGGACCCTTTCACATTTTCAGCGCGACAATCTCGGCCCTGAAGCCCATGGATTTGTAAGGTCATCATTCATAAAGGGCCTTTCGCCAACCGAATTCTTCTTTGAAGTCATGAAAGGAAGAGAAGGATTGATGGATGTCGCGCTCAAGACAAAAGTCTCGGGCTACATGCAGAGAAGGCTGATTAACGCGCTTCAGGACCTGAAAGTGAACAGCGACTGGACTGTCAAAGATTCCGAAGGAACTATCATACAGTTCGTTCCTGGCGAAGATGGCATAGATCCGTCAAAGAGCGATTATGGCACGCTTGATAGAAAGCTGAAAACTGAATGAGTTGATAATTATGGCAGAAAAAAACAAAAAATCAGGCAATAACGATTTTTTCCCTCCAAAATACGCGGACGCAATAGTCGGGCTTCCGGCAAAAGAGCAGGAAGCGATAAAAAAGAAATATGAATCAATGAAATTCGAAGTCGGCGAAGCAATAGGAGTTGTGGCTGCGCAGTCTATATCAGAGCCGGCAACGCAGACAACGCTTCGTTCATACCACGCAGAAGGCAGAACGCAGCTGGTCACAACAAAAGGATTGCCAAGGCTTATTGAAATTTTTGACGCAAGAAAAATGCCAAAAACGCCGACAATGGCTGTTTACCTTAATGAGCAAAGCAATACTCTTGAAAAAGCAAGAGAAATCGCTTCAAAAATCCGTGAAACAAAACTCAAACAGCTTATTTCAGAGGATTCTCTTGACATGATACATATGCGCGTGGAAATAAATCTTGACCGGGAACAGGTCAATGCATGCGAAACAAATGTCGATGAAATCGTCAACACCCTTAAGAAAAACCTGCGCTCTATAAATATAACCTCGGAGCAGAACACAATATATATTGAGCTGAAAAAGAAAGAATTCGATGTGCGGGAGCTTCAGGCAATAAGGATAAAAACAAGAACAATATACATCAAGGGAATAAAAGGCGTAAGCCAGGTAATAATTGAAAAAGTCAAGAACGACTGGGTCATAAGGACGCTCGGCTCAAGCCTTCGAAGAGTGTTGAAGCTAAATGGCGTCGATACCGTAAGGACAACATCAAACAACATTTTCGAGATTGCTGAAGTGCTTGGAATAGAAGCAGCGCGAAACGCAATAGTCAAGGAAACAATAGACACGATGAGAGAACAGGGCGTCGACACAGACATAAGGCACCTGCTTCTCGTAGCTGACGTTATGACAAACAACGCGTCAATATCTGCAATTGGCAGATACGGCCTTGCAGGAAGAAAAGCATCAGTGCTTTCAAGGGCAAACTTCGAAGAGACAGTAAAGCATTTGACTTACGCCGCTGTCGCAGGCGAAATAGACCCGCTTGAAAGCGTTATTGAGAATATTATTGTCGGAAACCTCGCGCCAATCGGGACAGGAATTGTGAAATTAGCGATTAGAGAGGATTAAAGTGAGATATAAAAAGCAATCAAATGAATATAGTGGAATGTGATTATCATGACGCTTGAAAAAGAAATAAAAAAAGCAGTTGAAACAAAAAAAGTGCTAATCGGCGCGGAAACAACAATGAAGGCGCTTAAGGCCGGTGGGCTTAGCTCGGTTGTAATCGCTTCAAACTGCCCGGAAAACATAAAATCAGACATAGAACACTATGGAAAGCTTTCAGAAATCGCAATAAAACCATTCAAAGGCAACAGCGCGGATTTAGGCGCGCTTTGTGTAAAACCTTTCAAAATCGCTGTAATTGGAATTTTGAAGCCCGTGGCTTCAAAAGCTTCGAACTAAGTGAGATGATTTTGAGGGAAAGGATTCCTCAAAAGCCTCGCACGAGCGAAGCGATTTTGAGGCGAAGCCTCAAAAGCTTGGAAATTCGAAGAATTTCCATGAAGTAAGAGGATCAAGAAATAAATCGCGTTGCTGAGCACATGAAAATAACCATTTCCCATGAAGACATCCAGACAATGGCGCTTTTTGAAAAAATGGCGAAAACAGTTGTGGTTGATTATTATAAGAATACTGAAGACGGCGACGAGCTGATATTTGTCGTCAAATGCAGGAGTTTAAGCGATGTTGTGGGCCCGCAAGGAAAGCGCATAAAAGAGATACAATCCCGTTTCGGACGCGATATAAAGGTTTTTAAATATTCCTCCGAAATAAAAGAGTTCGCGGAAAACGTGCTTCCAGTCCCTCTCAAATCATTTGAAATCTCTGAGAAAGGTGGGAAAAAAACAGTTAAAATCTCGGTTGAGCAGAAAGACAAATCGCTTGCAATCGGCCGCGGAGGAAAAACAATAAAGAACGCGGCAACGCTTCTGAAACGTATTTTCGGAATTGAGGATTTAAAATTATTATGATTTAAATGTAATGAAGTTTAGTTTTCGCCAAATGCATTTGGCGAATGGCGAAAAATCTGTTCGCAACGCTTTATAGACCATGAACCGCGTTGCTCTCAGCTTTTTAGTCCAGATAGAAATGCAAAAAGTTAGTGAGGAATGACTAAAAATGCCAAGAGGATTATTTTCAGGCAGAGATTTAAAAAAGAAAAGAACGGATAAACAGTGGCACGACTGGTATTACAAGAACAAGAAACTCCACCTAAAAGAAAAGAGTGACCCTCTTGAAGGATATCATCAGGCGCGCGGCATAGTTCTTGATAAGCGTCAGCTCGAAGCAAAGCAGCCCCACTCGGGAATGCTTAAATGCGTCAGAGTCCAGCTAATCAAGAACGGCAAGCAAATTACTGCTTTCTGCCCTCTTTCGGGAGCAATTAATAATGTTCAGGAACATGATGAAGTCCTAATAGAACACATTGGCGGCTCAAACGCAGGGCCTATGGGTTCGCTTCCTTCGGTAAAGTGGAAAGTAATACAAGTAAACGGAATTTCGCTTATAGAGCTTACAAAGGGAAGAAAGAAGAGATCCGTTAAGTAAAACACGTAGAGTGATATTATGAGTGAAATAAAACTTTTCAATAAATGGTCATATGAAGGGCTCAAAGTAAAAGATGCGGGAATCGCAGATTACATAAATATTACACCGATAATTGCGCCAAGAACATCCGGAAAATACGCATCGACACAGTTCTACAAATCAAAAATGAATGTAGTTGAGCGCATTATGACAAAGCTCTTCGTTGCAGGGCACCGCGGAAAAAAACACAAGCTGACATCCGGGCGCATGGTCGGAAAAACACAGAATGTCGCAAACATCGTAATAGAAGCTTTTGAGATAATTGAAAAGAAAACCCAGAAAAATCCTCTTGAAATTCTTATAACAGCAGTTGAAAATGCCGCGCCTCTTGAAGAAGCGATATCATACCAAAGGGGAGGTATTTTCGTGCGAGAAGGAGTAATAACATCTCCGCAAAGGCGCGTAGATCTTGCGCTCAAGCACATCTGCCAGGGAACGCAGGCAAAGTCATATTCTAATAAGAGATCTGCCGGCGAAGCTCTTGCAGAAGAAATTCTTGCAGCAGCAAAAGGCGAAACAGCAAGCTTTGCATATTCTGAAAAGATGCGCAGGGAAAAGGAAGCGAGCGGAGCAAGATAAAAATTAACTATTTATCCGCGTCCTGCTAATTAATAGGCATGCTCAGGTTTCGAAACAGAAAAAAGGCAATTGTCACAGCAGATATGGCTGTTGCACTGGTAATTTTTGTTCTGATGCTGTCTATCGCATTCTATTATCTTTCATATTTATCAAAGCCCAAACAGCCTTTTGAGGCTACGCTCAAGGCTGAAGGAGCGCTAATTGGCGAAAAACTTGTGGGCAATACAACCTGGACGGTTTACAAGCTGCCTGTATGGGTTGAATCAACAGTCACAGGAAACGCAAGCTTTGAGCTGTTCTTCTATCCGGATCCTTACATAGATCTCAATTCTATTGCAATGCAAGATGAAAATTCGACCGAAATTCCGTCCTCTTTCTTAGACAATCATATTGTATGGATAAGCAATGTCACTCTAGGAAAGAGCCTTTTCTATCTGACGTATCTTAAAAGCAGCGGGTTGGATGCAACGATTTATGATACTGGGCTTTTAAGCTCTGAACAGTAAAATACTTAAGCCCATGTCCAGTTAGCCGCTGAGCCCCTTGGAATTATCCAGCCCGCGCCGCTGTTGTTGAATGTTGTCCAGGTCCAGTTTACTTCGTTTCCTAATCTGATTTTATCTCCGGTGTACGGCAGTTGCCATACCCAGTTGCTGTTTGATGCCGCTGTTGAAACCATTGTCGGCGTTCCGACTGCTAACTGATAAATGATTTATTCCAAAAGCCATTTCCAAAGAGGGGTGTAACTGATTTTCTTATCATTTATTTTTTCCTCGCTTTCCACATCCTCAGTTATTATAAGCCCCTCTTTTAGCTTAAAGGCGTCCATAGCCTCCATTAATCCATTAATTTCACGATCCTTGTTTTCCTTTATTTGATATGAAACTTGTATTGCTTGCATAACCTTTTGTCCGTTCTTTATCAAAAAATCGCATTCTCCTTTATTTTTATAATAATATATTTCTTTTCCGCTTTTAACTAATGAAAGAAACACTGTATTTTCATACAACTTTCCAATATTCTCGCTAAACCTGAAACCGGCAATGTTTATCAATCCGGAATCAATACAATATACTGCTCTCGGATTTACTTCCTGCTCTTTTAGCGAGTATGAAAATTTTGGAACAAAAAATACAAGATACGCTTCTGCCATGCAAGCAGAAAATCGCTCTACACTATCCGCGCTTACGCCCAAAAACCCTGCAATCTTTCTATATGAAGCGGCTGACGAAAAATTTGTCAAATAATATCTGGCAAGCGCTTTTAGTTTTTCTGTTTTTCTTATCTTGTGCCGCATGGCCACGTCCCGTTCCACAATGTCGTCGAAATATCTTCGAAGTATTTCTTCCTTTTCCTCTTTTAGCGCCGCTAAAGGAAATCCGCCGAATTCTAGATATTCGCGAAGTAGCTGTTTTATTCGGGTTTTTTGGGAGAGCATATCCAGCTTATTTTCTATTTTCACTTGGTTGAATAACAGGAATTCACGAAAACTCAGAGGATACGCCTTTATTTCCACCCATCTGCCGGTAATGAGTGTGCCCAGTTCCTTGCTAAGCAGCTTTGAAGTCGAGCCGGAAATAAAAATATTTGCTTCTTTTTTTTCGTGCAAACCCCTGACAAATCGTTCCCATTTCGGGACATTTTGCACTTCATCCAAAAAAATCCAAGGCTTGCCTTTCGGCTTTATTATTTCCATATACGAGTCATAAATCTGCTGCAGAAATTCAAGGGAAAGAATGCCCGAGAATTTCGGCTCTTCAAAATTTACATATAAAAAAGATGATTTGTCGGCACCCTCCGACATCTTTCTTTTAATGAATTGCTTCATCAAAGTAGATTTTCCGCTTCTTCGAACACCTGTTATGGCTACAATCTGCTCTGTGCGCGCCATGCGGCCGATATTATCAAGATATGTTTTTCGTTCTATACCTGTCTCTTGCTCTCTTCTCCAGAAATTCCAGCTGCTCAGTATTTCTATTATTTCTTCGTTGTTCATGGCATACTATTGTGCTTTTACACATATAAACTTATCGGTCACTTTATGCACATATTGAACGATACTATCAATCACTATTCATTTAAGCCCATGTCCAGTTAGCCGCAGAGCCTCGTGGAATTATCCAGCCCGCGCCGCTGTTGTTGAATGTTGTCCACTGCTAGTTTAATTCGTTTCCTAATCTGATTTTTATCACAATCAATTATTCTTCCATAATTCTTTTAGACACACCCAAAATTCTTTTAGCAGAATCTAGCAATTCTTCATAAGTCTTATCTTCCATCGAAAGTTTTGTTCCGTATTGGTGCTGTTCTCTTATACTTATGATTGTTTCTTTTTCCGTTTGTTTTTCCGAATCTGCGCTTGCTATTTTTTTCAATAAAACCGTATCAAAACTTATTTTCCCTTCCTCTGCCAAATTCGAAATTAATGCAAATGTGCATTCTTGGTTTCCGGATTCATAGCCAAATTTCATAAGTATTGCTAAAAGTGAATGATACATCGCATAAAATGCTGCGGGTCCGCACCAATCAGGAAATTCACTATTTTTCAGATAAATCATTAATTTCAGATTATGTTCAGCTTTTGCTATATGGTCCCTCGCTTTTACACTATTTGGAGTGATTTTAACTAATCCCCTGTGTTTCGTTCCTTCTTTCAATTCTCTTTCGGCTTTTTTCAAGCACCAGTCAACCTTATTTTTTGAATAGCTCATTTAACCAACTCAATTAATTTTTCTTCCCCAAATGCGATAATTCCCTTCAATGCATTTAACACAACAGCGTCTCTTCTCAATATATTCTCTTCCAAATCTTTCGAGGACTGGAAAATAGCATGCATCTCTTTTTCATTTATTTGGTTCAAATCTTTGATTTCTTCATTCAACTTTTCAAACCTATCCTGGCTGGTTACAATCAACACGTCAACATCATCTGCTTTGCCTTCCTTTTTTAAAACAGAGCCAAAAATTAGAACAATATCCGCATTTTTTATTTTTCTGACTTCAGTAATCCAGCGCTTAACATACGGCGAGCTATGTTCGGCTTCCCTTTTGAGAACAAACATTAGGTAATCTTTTGCATAATCATTACGGAAATTGATCCTGTAGAATGTTGCCTTACCAGCGACTTTTGCAGCCAATATGTTTTCTTTCTCAAGCCGTTTCAATATCTTTAAGGCACCCATCGGCGTGATATTCAGTTCCTTGGATATGCTAGTAGCGTTAAATTCCTTTTCCGGACTCTTAAATATCCTTAATACGCTAAGCATCTCGTTTCTTGTAATGTCCATTTATATCAACTCATAGTTTATATATATAAACTGTAAGTATATGAAGGTTTGCGTTGGCAAAATTGCCTTTACGACATTGACACGGCTTTACTCGACACTAATTCCTCTACGCCCACGTCCAGTTAGCCGCAGAGCCTCGTGGAATTATCCAGCCCGCGCCGCTGTTGTTGAATGTTGTCCAGGTCCAGTTTACTTCGTTTCCTAATCTGATTTTATCTCCGGTGTACGGCAGTTGCCATACCCAGTTGCTGTTTGACGCCATGGTAGAAACCATTGTCGGAGTTCCTACAGATATTTCTGTGCTGCCGTTCAGGGCGATTGTAAACGACAGTTGCCGATATGCGGCAATTAATATTGCATTGCCGGTTTTCATTGCAGATTGATGATTTCTTTAACTTTATTTACAAACGTCTCGGCATATTTCTTTGCTTCTTCAGCAAGCATAATCTCAAATCCCCGAGAAACCCCGTAATTTGCTCTTTCTCTCAATGCTTTTGTCCGTACAAACGATTCTATATCTTCCTCTCCAAGGCACTTGCCCAACAGCGCCACATCGTTTTTTGTCAAATTCATTGATTTATGGTAGTAGTAATATATAACGGCACATAAAGTTGCTGAATGTGATTTTGAAGAAACGCCCAATTTGGCCAAAAGAGCCATTGCCGCATGATATATCGAATAGTAAAAGGCGGATATCGCCCAGTCATAGAAATTCTCTTCTTTGCCGAATATTTTCGGAATTTCATCATTATGCTTGTCTATCAGCCAATTAGAGAAAGACAGATTGTGCTCCGCTTTTTTAATAAAGTCTTTTGGCGTTCTGGTCTCTGCTCTAAGCGCACGCTTTCTTGAATATTCGTCCAGCCATTCCTTGCAGGCCATCTCATCAGTTATCCAAATCTGCCAATCAGGCGCTTTATTTTTCATTTTCCAACAACACCCACCATTCTATTCCTTGAACGATTATCCGGTTTTGCTTTAATTCCTGCATAAAACTGTCTGTTTCATTGAAGAGTTTTTGCCTGAATTCGCTAAATGTCATGTATACGGGAGAAATTTCAGTTCCCTGCTTATATTTAACAAGCTTGATTTTACTTTCGATGTCTTCCCTATCAACAGTGTTAAATACCAAAAACAAATCAACATCGCTTTTGTCAGTATATGTTCCTTTTGCATAAGAACCGAAAAGAATCGTCAACAAGGGTTTGTTTGACAGTTGTCTTATGAATTCAAAAATGGAATTTCCGACCTTTGCCGGCAGTCCATTTAGCCTCGCATATTCAACTGCATAAATGTTCGGAATTATGGTATTGCTTCCATAATTCAGATATAGTTTGACATTTCTGCCTTCTTTTTTCTTGTAAATCAGCTTTTCTTTTTCCAGCGACTTTATATGATGCGCCATAGTGGGCATTCCGGCTTTTAATGCCCTTGAAAGTTCTCTGATATGGCTGCCAGGATTTCTATAAATTAATCCGATGAGCTTTGTCCGTGTTTTCATAGATATACTTATTGTATCATATGATATATAAAGTTTTCTACGCCCACGTCCAATTTGTCGCCGAGCCTCTCGGGATTGTCCAGCCCGCGCCGCTGTTGTTGAATGTTGTCCAGGTCCAGTTTACTTCGTTTCCTAATCTGATTTTATCTCCGGTGTACGGCAGTTGCCATACCCAGTTGCTGTTTGATGCCGCTGTTGAAACCATTGTCGGCGTTCCTACAGATATTTCTGTGCTGCCGTTCAGGGCGATTGTAAACGACTGCAGGTTTCCATTTGCGTCGGCTGTTAATGTGTATGGATTTTCCTGTGTGCCGGCTGACGTATTGTACACATAGTATGTTGTGCCCGGCAGCATTCCGGTGATGTTATAACGCGCAGTCAATCCCGCAGTGCCGTTTGTATCATTCCAGCGCATAACAATTGTGTTCCAGTTGACAAGGGTGCGGTTGAGCGAGCCTGCGGCAGAAACATTTGTCTTGAGCCAAATGTTCTGCGAGCTGTCGTTTCTGTAGTTGAACCATGAAGTGGCGTCATTGAAGTAAATCTGTCTTTTTGCGGTGAAGTTTGTGCCGGTGAAGTTGTTGATATTAGATGCAGAATCAAGGTCAAGATAATAGTCATAGCTCGCCTTTGCGATTATCGAGCCGCCTGTGATGTTGTTCAATGCGGATGAATAAATATAGACGCCGTACGCCGATGTGTTTGTTGTTAAGATGGTGTTGTTCGCGAGGGTATTTGTGCCGGACGAGGAGAGCACAACGCCGTATCCGTCTGAGCCCGAGGTTGAAATGGTGTTGTTCGCGAGGGTATTTGTGCCGGACGAGGAGAGCCAGACGCCGTATCCCCATGAGCCCGAGGTCGAGATGGTGTTGTTCGCGAGGGTGTTTGAACTGCTGGATAATCTGAGCCAGACGCCGTATCCGTATGAGCCCGAGGTCGAGATGGTGTTGTTCGAAAGGGTGTTTGAATTGCTGGACGAGTAGAGATAGACGCCGTATCCGCTTCCGTCTTTTATACTTATAGTGTTATTCGTTATATTACTATTTATCATCCCTGAAGTATATATACCGTGGTTTGTTGTCCCATCTGCAGTTGCATTATCCTGAACAATATTCAGGTTCTTTATCGTAATATTATCCCAGCCGCCTGTGTTATTTATCCCATAACCATTGCCAATTTGCGAATAATTAATCGTATATCCTGCGCCGTCAAGGGTGACGTTATTCTCCTTGATTGTAAAACACGTCGAATCTGCAGAAACATTTCCGACCAGATTATACGCCTCAGGAAGGTCTAAGTCGCCGCACGACGTTAAGTTGAGCGCCTGAACCTGTATTTGCGTGTTGCCGTTAAGTGCGATTGTGAATGACGGCAGAACTCCGCTTGCATCAGTGTCCTGCAGGTATGCTCTTGTCCTTATGCTGCCCGTAGTGTTGTAGATTGCGTATGTTGTGTTTGCCAAAAGGCCGGTCAGATTATACGTCGCAGTCAAAGCTACTGAAGGCGTTTCGTTCCATTTCATTGTGCTGTTGGACCATGTCGTAAGAGTCCTGGTATATGTACTACTTGCTGAAGATGTCTTTGCCTTTAGCCAAATATTTCCGTTGGTCTCGTTGTTGTAGTTGAACCATGAAGTTGTGTCATAAAATGAAATATATCCCGGCACAGTAAAATTGGTATTTGTAAAGTTATTTGTCGTGCTTGCATTTCTCAGATAATAACTGAGTGCTGTGCCTTCGGAAATGGAGTTGTTGTTCGATGACCGAACATAAATATCATCCGTCCCACCAGAGATCAAAATGTTGCCTTTTATCTGATTTGTGTTACTCAATAACAGCGTTATTCCGTACGCAGTGCCTGAAGAATATATTGTATTGTTTGTTATGTTATTCAAGTTTGAGGAGTCCACATAGATACCATCCTCGCCTAAGCCTAATGTAGTTATTGTGTTATTTATCAGCGTGTTTGAATTGCTTGATAAATTGACATATATGCCGGCACTTGCGCCAGCGAATGAATCTGTTGTTATGTTGTTATTTGACAATATGTTCGAGCTGCTGGAGTTCAGTACGATACCATAGTCATAATATCCCATAAGAACACGCAGACTGTTATTGGCTATGCTGTTTGAGTTGCTTGATGCCGTTAAATATATGCCCCTGCTATTGTCTCCCCGTGTAACAATAGAATTGTTCTTTATGGTTGCGTTCGTTACACCTCTTAGATAAACCGCATGAGCATCGGTAATCGCATCATCACTATGAACAATATTGAGATTCATTATCGTAAGATTGTCATATCCCAATGAATCATTTATTGCATACCCCGACACTGATTGAGAATAGTTTATCCAATATCCAGCTCCGTCCAAAGTGACGTTGTCCGCCTTGATTGTGAAGCACGTCGCATCAGCAGAAACATTTCCAACAAGATTATACGTCTCCGGAAGGTCCAAATCGCCGCACGACGTCAGGTTGAGCGCCTGAACCTGTATTTGCGTGTTGCCGTTAAGTGCGATTGTGAATGACGGCAGAACTCCGCTTGCATCAGTGTCCTGCAGGTATGCTCTTGTCCTTATGCTGCCGGTGGTGTTGTAGATTGCGTAAGTCTTTGACGGCAGAAGTCCTGTGAGGTTATACGTCGCAGTCAGCGCTGCCGAAGGCGTTTCGTTCCATTTCAATGTATTGTTAGACCATGTGGCGAGGGTGCGGTTCAGGGAGCCTGCGGCGGAAAGTTTGTTCTTAAGCCAGACGTTTCCGGTATTGTTATTATAGTTGAACCATGTTGATGTATCCTGGAAGTAAATCTGCCTCTTTGCGGTGAAGTTTGTGCCGGTGAAATTGTTGGTATTGGATGCAGAATCAAGATCAAGATAATAATCATAACTTTTCTGTGCGATTATCGAGCCGCCTGTGATGTTGTTCAATGCGGATGAATAAATATAGACGCCGTACGCCGATGTGTTTGTTGTTAAGATGGTGTTGTTCGCGAG
>JAHILE010000020.1 GCA_018897155.1 Nanoarchaeota archaeon
ACCGCTTCCGAAGACCTGCACCGGCGCGGTTTTCGCGCATTGTCCCTTAAAGACGCCCATGTTCCACAAGACTGCGGCGACAATGACGATTGCTAGAATTGCCCAGCCGTAAGTCATTAAGAATTCTGTTGCCGCTTGTCCTTTTTTCATCACGCTAGATTGTTTTATATTCCCTTTCATACGTATAACCTCTTCGAGATAGCATAGTTGTAACTATTAATATGGTTGCCTCAGTTTATATACTTTAGGTATGCTGATTATGCCAAAAAAACGCTGCGGAACTATTCATAGTCCAAGCATTGAACCGAAAACACTCCATAGAATTGCCTTTGCTCCAAGGAAAAGCGCCATGGCGGCAGCCATTAAAATGGGGGCGTATTTTATGCCCTGTTTCGGGCTTCCGGTCTGAATTATAGATATCAAAAGACCTGAAAAAAAGGTCGTTATAAGAATAGCTGCCATTGCAAAGTTCGAAAATGTCTGCGGATCCAATTCAGCAGGTGATGAAATTGTCAAAAAACTGCCGCTGGATGACGTCATTTCAGATGTGTCGGGACCTCCGGCCTGCTGGCCCCACATAGAGCCTATGGCAGTCACCATATATGTTGAAACCGCAAATAATATTGGCGCACCTATAACGCCTGCGATTATTATGAACATGACATACATTGCGACAGTGGATTTAATCTCACGCTGAAGCGTCTCGCTATTCCTTATATCCAGGGCGGTTTCCTCAAGGAGCTTTGCAATAGACCCTCCGCTTTTTATGCCTTCTGCCAAAAGATCAATAACGTGTTCAAGAGTATCTGATTTTATTTTTTTCATCATATTCTGCAATGAGTCTTCAACAGAATTGCCACCATATATTTTGAATGCCGCCGCTTTGAAATGGTCGGACAATATACCGAATTCGGGCCTTGCGGAGAATAATATGGCGCGATCTATCGTAAGGCCGGATTTTATATTTGCTGAGGTGAGAAGAAGTATATCTGGAAGAACGCTTTCAATTTCGCGCTTTTTTGTGTCCGCCAATGTTGTGAAAAAAAGATAAGGTGCGGAAAACAGGGAAAGTATGATAAATAGCGTTGGGATCATTGAATATATAAAAGTGATTCGGATTACAAAATAAAGAAATAAAAAATTAAGCGTTGCCCCTATTGCAAGAGCGCCATAAAAATACGTTATAAACTCGTCAAAGCCATGTTCCATTCCAGCATATTTTGATTCTAATTTTAGTGTTTCAACATATGATTTTGGGAGTTTGCTGCAAATATATTTTCCGATATACATAAATTTTATGCCACCTCATTATTATACTTCACAATAAACATCACAAATAACCGATTATCAAGTTTCTATAACAAAAAACAATCCTTAAACAATATGACTTTTTGTTCACACTTTAACATTTGGTCTTTTATCCTTTATGATGTTCACGAAAAATGCCTGAAATATGGCAAGCCCGACAATAACCGCCGCCAATAACTCACTCCCTATACTGCCTCCGGCAAACATTGAAAGCACTATCAGGAAAGTTATTCCAAGTGACGGAATGATTATAGCAACCATCATATACATCAAAGTCATCGGATTAAGCTCCTGCCCGTATTTCTTTATTGAAATTAGCTGCTGCTTTATTATGTCATCGACTGTCGCTGAAAGTGAAGCGTCTATATCCGTTCCAGTTTTGAGCGAATTAAGTATTTGCCAGAAAGCCCTTCTGAAATTATATGATGGGCTCTTGAAAATACTTTCTTCTATCGCCTCGATTTCCGATTTGCCGGCGTTGATTTCCTCAACAATATCCCTGATTTCGTCAGAGGCTGCGCCATATTTTTCCGATATCGCAACAAGCCCGTTATAAAGCGGAATACCGCTTTTGACTTCTATCAGCAAGTGCCTCAAAGCATACGGAAGCTCACGCTCTATTTCTTTCGCGCGCTTCAATCCCTTTACTTTTGGAAGATAAAGAGAAGAATAAAAGGAAAACAGGAAAAGAACCGGAGCCATAACAATGCCGATGTAAATTATCTGCACATTATTCGACGAAATACCAACAACTGCAAGCCCCGCCCCAGCCATCATACCCATATTCGTGCCGGATGATAACGCCTCAGCAATGTGCTCTTCAAGGGCGTGCGGCGATTTTACCTGCATCAAATATATTTTAAGGTGGCTAAAAAAGGGCTTCAGCGCAACACCTGCCTTAAGAAACATTTTCGATGCCTTTAATCTTGCGTCTTTTTCGTACATTTCACACACCCATATAAGAAAGTTCTGCCGAAAGCCATGGAATTATTTGTGCGTTATTTTCCAGGATTCTACTGGAAATCAGCTCACACGCCGTTGCGCGTTCGAAGCTTTCCATGCTTCGCATGGAAAAAAATAGAAATTGCACAAATTTAGGCAATTTCTTTATTTTTTCTCTACAGCCTGCCGCACCTCATCCATCAACTCAGCTCCCAAAATCCCTTCGGGATTTGCATCGCTTCTAGCCGCCGATATCACTGCTTTATCATTTTTATAATATTCTGCAAAAACCTTTCCGACGCTGTTGACTGTTTTTATACCATGACTGACCATCCATTTAAGGATACATTCCTTGTCTTTAAGGTTCGTCTCTATTTCAGCATCATTCATGCCAGTATACATATTTATTTCGTTGAATATTCTAAACGTTTTGTTAGCTTTTTCAAGAACATCCGACTTAGGATTCCAACGGTACACTATATTCAGCTTATTTTCAGTTGCGCTTACAGGAACTATTTCTCCGACTTCAAGAGTGCGCCGTATTCCAAGCCTTCTGTGCCGGTATTGCACAACAACCATATGAAGCGCATTAAGCATGGCTTCAGGAAGGCTGATTGGTGGATTCATAAGGCGCTGATATGCCTGATGTGCGTTATCCGCATGAAAAGTTGCATAGGCAGAGTGACCAGTCCTTATGGCCTCAAACATAACCTCAACCTCTTTTTCTCGCCTGATTTCACCGATTATTATCCTATCCGGCCTCATACGAAGACAATTCATCAGCAAATCCAGCATTGAGACGCCGCCCTTGCCTTCGGGATTGGGTTCTCTTGATGAAAATGGTATCCATTGGAGAAATTTCGGCAGGTTTATTTCTCTTGTATCTTCTATTGAAATTATTCTTTGATTCGGAGGTATAAACGGCATAAGAGTGTTCAAAAAAGAAGTCTTTCCGGATGCTGTACCTCCGACAACAAGGATATTTAGCTCGTATTGTATCGCAAGCCAGATAAGCGCTACAGCCTCAGTTGAAATAGTCTTTACTTTAGGTTCTAATAAATGTATTATAGTCCACGGCGACCTTGCGAATTTTCTGATAGTGATTGTGTTTCCAACTGTAGATATGGGAAAAAGCGTCGCATTGACACGATCTCCGGTGTAAAGATGCGCATCCATCAAAGGATAAAGATTAGTTATCTGCCGCCCCACACGTCGGCCGATAGAACTTGAATAATTGTAAATCAATTCTTCATTTTCAAGGATAACTGTTGTCTTGAGCCAACCATGTCTTTTATGGTATACCCAAATAGGATCCTTACTGTTATTTATAACAATCTCCTCAAGCTGATTATCCGCAAGAAGAAGCTCGATTATGCCCAGGCCGAGCATTTCATGAATGAGGTATCCCACAAGAATATTTTCGTCATTTTCCGATGTTCCGGGAAGATATTTTTTCATCAATTCATGCGCCTTAGTGGAGAATTTTTGCTTGACAGATATTATCGCAGTAGGATCAACAAACTCTTTTGTGGAAAGATTTATAAGAGTTATAAGCTCTTCTCTTATCGAATTTAGTATTGAATGCGTTGCAGTTGGGATCTGGGGGTATATCAAGCGATATATGGGAACGTATTCTGTCGGTGGAGAGTAGATATACACTTCTGCAGGTACGCCATCCGAGCTTACAATATATGTGTCCATGCTGCAGGTATTGAGCTTAAATGTTTCCATCTCTTTTTTCTGCAAGCTGGTTTTATCATCCGGTAAAGGTGAATGTGTGTTATTTTTTGATTTAGATGGCTGAGAAAGCAATTTATCGCCAGTGTGTGGCGGCAAAACACGCATGACTGGATTCTGCTCTTTTACGGCATTATAGGGCTCAAATGTTTTCGTTTTTTTAGGAATTCTTCGCCTGACATGCTTGCGATTGGTTACTGTGTGTTTTATTTCCTCAAGCATTTTTTTTACATCGTCGCTTACTTGTCTGATTTTTCCAGATTCAGGCTTATGCGCTACCCGGGGTTTTGCCTTTTTTTGAGAATCCTGACGGTTCACTTTTTTGTGTTTTCCCTTACCCGAAGCCGCACGAGACATAATTAATAAATGTGCGCGATTGTATATATACCTTCAATGTTTGCGGGATTTGAAATTAAACGCAAACTTGAAGGGCTTGAAACGCCGATAACTATGAATGCGTTTCATGAAGTGCGCACTGAAGGAGGTTCTTTGAAAATGGCGCGTATCTGCAAAGAATATTAAGTAACTAGTAGGTAACAACACAACCGAAAGCTTTATATACTGGCGCGACCAATAGAATACCATCGTAATTTACCTTGTGGTAGTAACTTTACAAAAGCTTTATATACAAGTTCAATACATAATATGGGTAGTTACGAGATAGGAATGATATTTTGGTGATACTATGGTAAACCACTTCAACAAAGATGGTATGGTAACAGATCTGATAGGTATGTATCTGTCTGATGCCACACTACAAACATTATCACAGGAAAAACTCATAGATGTATTTTCGAATAAAATTAAAGCTGACTGCGATATTTATACAGATAACGCATCCGCATACTTTACAGATGCTAAAGAATCTAAATCAAGATATGATAGCATCCCTATAGACCTCACAGGATTGACTAACGTACAACAAAAAGAAAGAGCGGGTCAAAGAGAGTCTTATTGGCATGAGCTTGAACGCGCCGAAAGAATTCTGGAAGGACTTGAAACGGAAGTAAAAGAAATTTCTGAAGCAGCTACAAAAGAGGTAACTACATTAGTAAACCTTAAAAAAGAATATGCTGAATTAAATCGCCCTTCTCAAACACCAATAGCAAATATAAACATTCTAAAAAATACGGCATTTTCATCAGCAATCAATGAAACATATCCTGAGAAGACCATGTCAGACTATAAAGATATTTTATCTAATATTGATTATAGTAATGATCAAGAAGTCAAAGACATTCTTAATGCAACAAATGCGGTATTCGTTGGTGGTGTTAGCTCTTTAGAAGCAATATATAAAAATAAATCGACTTTTGAAAATGCTATAACTAAGCTAAAAACAAAGAAATCTTCGTTTGATACTGCTGCAGGAACTGTACTCAATACTGCAAATTTCAACACCTACAAAACAAATCTTGAGGCTGCCGAAAAACTCTATAATGAGTTTCAAGAAGTAAATCTTACTCCTCGACCCGTAATTCCTGATCCTGATATACCTGCGTTCAAAGATGCTGCATATTTAGCCGCTATCGCACACAGATATCCGGAAAATATTATCACACTCTATAAAGATACCCTCGCAGAAAGCGATTATATCAATGATCCTACAGTCAGTACAGAACTAGCAATGTTGAACGGACTATTTTCAGCAAATTCAAATCCTTTGGAAGTCATAATTGACAATAAGTCCGAAATTGAAAAGAAAATAAACAAACTAAAGACTAAAAAAGCATCTTTTGACACTGCATCAGGAACCGTTCTTAACACCGCAGACTTCACTACGTATAAAACCGATATAACAAATTATAACGACAAACGCAAAGAACTGGGTAATTACACATCTGCGCCAACTGACTTAAACAGAGCATGGCTAAGTGTTGTCAAAACATTCGGAAAGAAATTTGTAAATGGTGCTGCGCTCACAGATGCTGAAAAAAAGAACAAAGACTACAAAAAAATCTCCGGAGCATATCTAAGTTCTAAAATCGACGAAGCTTATGGAACTGCAGATTTTATAGAAAATGAACTGATACGCATAAATGGTTTAGCATCCCGAAAAGATGCTCTTAAACAGCTAACAACGCTTCAGGAAGACATAGACTCAGTAAAAGACGGCGTTCTTGAAACACTGAACGAAGAGCTCAAAGATGCCTATAAAAACGTCATCATGGGCTCAAAACTTGATGCCAAAAGCAACAATACTGGCGAATTCGACTGGTTAATGTTCAGCAAGGATAACAAAATTGTAGAAGATCACAATGTCGGAACATATGCACAGGGTGGTATTGGAATGTTCCAGGAAATGCTTCTTGCAGATCCAGATTTAGAAACGGAATTCTTTGATCTTGAAAAGAAAGTTGTTGGCAAGCACAAGAGAGCATCGTCATGGCTCTATGGCGGATTCTTCAATAGAAAGAAAAACAACCGAATCGGTGTTGATGAAGCCCTGAAACTCGGACTCGGATATGCAGTATATCTCAATCATTCTGAAGACATAGCGGACGACTTAAACTACACATGGAGGGATATACGAGACTTACACGCTTTTGGTGCTTCAAACAGCATTGAAGAGATTATGCATGTTTACCACGGTGCTTCAAAGCTCGGCGAAAAAATCAACGACACCACGGCTGAATGGACTACACGCGAGAGTGGTGGATATAAAGCGCTTGACAACTACATCAACGGCCGTTCAGGCTTTAGCTTTAAGTTTGTTGACACCTTGTGGGACTTCGTAGGAACAAAAATATCAGCATTCACCAAAAAAGAACATAAATACGATGTTGACATAAGTGCAATAGAATCTAAATCACACCCGCACATACAGTTAGCCCTTGGACTTTTAGGCGCTGGAGCGATTGTAACTGCAACAGCGGATGAAACTGCAAGAGCTTTGGGATCTGACAAGAGCCTGTCTGAAAAAGCAATTGAAGCGCTCAAGCCGATTGGAGAGCTTGGCAAAGAATACTTTGTGTCTAAAGCAGTAGTTGGAGAAGCCCTTGGAGAAGCGGCTAAACATGTAAAATAATGTCAAGCATCAAGCTGACTAAAAACCTATAATATCATCTCAACCAAAGATTTATGCATGGCGCTATCATTCGGCAACATAGGCCTCTATAACTGGTTGTTAGTGGATATTCTTCAATTAAATTCCAGCCAGATAAGCAGAATTCTGTGAATACGTCGGCGTTCTATTGAATAGCTACCCTACATACAGTGAAACATTTCCCATAACCTTCACCATATAGATGGTAGGTATTCTCATTCAATAGCTATAACCGCATTTTTCAAAAGTGAACTGTGTATAGTTCACTTTATTACAATAGTGAACTGTTCATAGTAACATTTATAAACTCCGGAGTACAATAACATTGCATGAGAAGCGATATAATAAAGATTCTTTCGGATTGGAATCCTTGGTGGGAACACGGAAAAGTTCCGGAAAACCTTTGCGGAGTAAAACGAGAAAAGTCAGATGAAATAATACACCTTGAAAGCATGAAAGAGATAAAAATAATTACGGGTGTCCGACGAAGCGGAAAATCAACTCTTCTATATCATGTAATAGACAACCTTTTGAAAAAAGGAGTTGCTCCAAAAGACATATTGCTCATAAACTTTGAAGATGCCGGTATTGCCCATTATACACTTGATGAAATACATGAAAGATATATGTCTGAACTTAATCCCACCTATTCGTTGCATATTTTCATAGATGAAGTACAAAAAAAAGAAGGCTGGGAACGCTGGATACGGAAAAAATATGATCTTCGGCAAGCTGCTGGTTTTTTTGTTTCCGGATCTTCATCAGCATTATTAAAAAAAGAGTATTCGACATTGCTTACTGGAAGAAATCTTTCTTTAGAAATATTTCCTTTAGATTTTAATGAATATCTGCAATTTTCCGGAATGAAGATAGAAAACCTGAAAACAATAACTTTGGAAA
The DNA here is from genome assembly GCA_018897155.1 of Nanoarchaeota archaeon. Classification (NCBI taxonomy): domain Archaea; kingdom Nanobdellati; phylum Nanobdellota; species Nanobdellota archaeon. The sequence continues at coordinate 7,934 of JAHILE010000020.1, forward strand.
CTCAATCAAAAATTAGCTTTAATCTGAAAAAATATATTGAATTCGGCGGATTTCCCGAAGTATTTTTTAATGATGAGTCAAATAAAAGGCGGCTTCTAAATCAATATTTCGAGGATATTATTTACAAAGATGTAGTTGATAGATACCGAACAGATCCGGGAAAAACAAAGGAAACCGGCATATACCTTATGACGAACATATGCAATCCTCTGAGTATAAGAAATTTAAGGAATATCAGCGGACTTGGAATTCAAACAATATCCGAATATATTTCATTCATGGCTGAAGCATACTTGATATATCAGGTTTCTATATATTCCTCTTCGTTAAAAGTGCAATCGGCAAATCCGAAAAAGATATATTCAATTGATACGGGATTAAGAAATGCTGTTTCGTTCAAATTTTCAGAAGATATTGGAAGGCTTGCTGAAAATGTCGTATTTATCGAGCTAAAGCGGAGAGGCAAAGAAGTATTTTACTGGAAAGATGAAACTGGCGGAGAAGTTGATTTTATTATAAAAAAAGGATTGAAACCGTCAGAAGCCATTCAAGTTTGCTGGAATCTTAAAAATGAAGGCACAATAAACCGGGAAATTAAGCCATTATGCAATGCGTTAAATAAATTTAAGCTGGACGCTGGTTTAATAATAACTGATAATTTGGAAAAAGAAGAAACAATAGATGGCAAAAAGATAGTATTCGTGCCGCTTTGGAAATGGCTGCTTTCAAAATAAGCTATATATACGCGCCCGACCAAAGATTTAGGCATGGCGCTTCCGTTTGATATTGACATTTATAATGGCTTATTGGGCACTCTAGGCGTTCAACCTACTGGAGATCCTGTTGCCGATGCGGTTTATCTGGTCCTTCTGCCGATGGTAGTTATTTACCTTTTTATTGACCAAGTCATAAGGAGGTCAAGATTTGGAGAGAACACGAAAGTAAAAATAATTATGATGTTTATTACCGCATTCACCATCATACACTATAAATATTATGGGTTGTTTGCAGCATTTTCAATGCCCCTTCTTGTATTTGTGATACTTTGGCACACACTTGGGTTCGTTTTTGGAAAAAAGGATAAAAATTCTCCACGGGGTGATGGAAAAATACGCGCGCAAGTTGGAAGCGGCGGAGGTTTTTTTGACCACGCACGCAATCTTAAGTCTTTAGCAGATCTACCTGATACAGTTAATAGAGAACTTGCTCAAATAAACGATACTATTAATAGAGATACAAAAGGAGATCGCAAAGCTGCAATAGCAAGAATAACTATATTGGATAAAAAATATGACGATTGCGATCTTGAAATAGAAGAAGCTCAAAAAGTGAGAGGAGTTACAGGTTCTGCGGGACATGTCGGCGAACTTATGGAAAAAATTCAAGAGAGACAAACACATATTGCCAACGAAGCGATAGAGCTTATGGTAGATAATAAAATATCATCAAGTGAAATGAGAAAATATGCAGAACATATATACCCCAATAGAAGGCGCGAAATTGACCGGATAAGATATTAGTAAATTTAAGACAAATTCTGATGTGTGCTAATAACTCGTCAAAAGAAGCTAATCTTAACCTGCTCGCTTATAAATAATAAAAATCCCAAGAAGCGCAAACAAGAAAATCAAATTCGTCTGGTTCATTATTGATGTATCAGGCATGAAGCTTTCTCCAGCAACTGCAAGAATGATTAGAAGCGCGCCAATCAGCATTATTACGTCAGTATTCTTCTTAGACTCTCCAGCTCCCGGCTTTCCAAGAAGCTGGTAGAACAAATTTATCACAAAAAGAGCTACAAGAAGCGTGATTATCATAGGCATAAATTCGTAAAGCATTGAAACGAGCTGCGATGATGAAGTCGCCATCAAAGCAACAACCGCTGCAATTATGTTGTTGATATGCCGTTCCTTAAAGACATTCCCGGTTCTAAGCGAACCATAGACAATCGCAAAGAAAAGCATGAAAGGAAGGATAAATTGCCCAAGAACGTTGTATTGAATCGATGCCATGTCGATAAACATAAGTCTATTTGTATGAATGGGTATAAAAAGTTAGCATACATTTATGTTGTTCCAGAGAATTTTTTGTTAATTCTGTAGCTTTCAAAGAGTTTCTGATATTTGGCATCCTCAAGAAATGTTTTACCCTTTGAGCTGATGCTCTTGAAGTCATCAACAAGGTCCGTATATTTTTTCGTTACTCCGTTTTCTTCGTATGTGCCGGGGTTTTTGCTATATTCGTCAAGAAGTGATAATTGCGCTATTAATTTACCATAATTTTTAGTTACATCTGTCAAACGCTCGTCCAAAAGGTATTTGTGTATCTCCGCTTCACTGGCAGTTGGATTAACGATGTGCGCTATTTCATGTTCGCCTGTTTCTTCAGGATCCGCTAGCGTCAGTTGATCTGATATAAAAACATAATGTTTGTCGTTAACTGTTTTTAAAATGCCTCGTTCAGTTTTATTGCTAAGCTTATTCGATATTGAAACCTTTATATTATCAGTATCTAGCCCATAAGCTTCAGCATATTTCACGGTTCGATAAATCGTTTCGGCTTGTAAAGGGCTTAAAGAAGAGCTGCCGGGATATTTGCCATGCGAATAGCGCATCTTTGATGCACTCCTTATCGCTTCGAAGTTACGATAGGTTATAGGGACTTCATAACCGCTTACCTCAGCCCAGTTAAGCAAATTATCCAATTTCTCACGTCCCATAAGCAATTCTGCTGTTTTCGCAGTAGCAAAATCAGAATCATTGGATGCTAGATCGTATTTCTCTTTTGCGAGCTTATATGCCTCTAATTGTTCTGGGCTAAAAAAATCTTTTTCAAGAACATTTGAAGCGCCTTCAATGGCAGTAGACACCTTCGCAACAACCCCTATTCCTTTTCCAATACTATCCAAAATCGAGTTTGAAGGAAGTTTTATTTTCTTTCCGCTTGCCATGCCAACACCCAAAACAGCCAATACAACGCCTATGATGGATAGCGCCATAACAAGCAGAAAGTCAATCATTCATATTTATTATGCGCGCCATCTAATAAGCGTTAATTATATCATTTATTAGTAGTTACAAGTATTTAAAGCTTTCAACGCGTATTTTTTAGCCATAATTACTGAAAAAACACAGAATCTGATTGGCTTTCGATCATAATCAAATGATTGGTACAAAACACACGATTATAATCGAGCAATAAGGAATTTATCGATAAAAACCAATTTTCAACAAATCATTTACCGCGCGCCAATTTCCTAATAGCGCCGTCAAAAGACGCGCCCCTTTCGCGCAAAATCCGCTTAAAATCATCAAACGTCTTTACAGAACTCATGCTTTTGCTAAAATCATAAGCAGCTTCATCAATTCTTGGCTGCGTGGAATAACGCACCACTTCTGCAGCTCCAAGAATACCCTCATCTGCGGAAATCTTGTAGCGGACAATATGCAGATTTTTTGTAAGCATTGGAAGCGCGTATTTTTTCACTTCTTTTTTCAGCCTGCCGTAAACCGAATTCGGGAACCTGCTGACGCTTCCGCCCATAACAATCACTTCCGGATTGAATGCATTAACGAGATCCGCAAGCCCTATTCCAAGATAATGTATGGCATCTGCCAACGCTTTTTTCGCTGCAGGCTCGCGCGACAAATACACTTCCCGCGCTCCGGCATTTTTGAGTTTCCCGCCAAACTCGTAATATCGCCTCGAAATGTTCTTTCCGGATGCAAGCATCTCAAGGCATCCGTACTGGCCGCAGCCGCACCGAACACCGGAAGTTATTGTCGGATCTATCACCATATGCCCGAACTCAAGCCCGTCTTTAAACGCACCGGAATAAATCCTGCGCTCAATCACAAGCCCTCCGCCTATGCCGGTTCCCCAGATTACACCAAGAACAATATTGTGCCGCTTTCCTGCGCCGTGAACAGCTTCTGCAAGGGCAAAGCAGTTTGCGTCATTTTCGATAAAGACAGGGAATTTCACTCTTTCCTCAAGATCTTTTTTGAGATTTATGCCGACAAGCGATGTCAGCGTTCCGCCGCCAAAAATCACTTTTCCGCATTTGTCGGTAAATCCCGGCATTGAAATTCCAACGCCGGTTATGCGCAGCTCAAATGCGCGAAAGATTACATCCATGTCGCTTTTTTTCAGCTGAAGCCGCGCAATCTCTTTTGGCATCCTGATTTGCGGCAGCTCTATGTGGCTCAAAAAATCGCTATCTGAAGGCAGCTTTAACTTTTGCTTTAATGCATCGAAATCCGCCTGCATCTTTCTTGCCGGCGCCTCGCGCTTAGCCTTTAGCTCAGTTTCAAAGGAATCCGAAAGAAATTTTATGACTTTTGTGAGATTTGCGATAATGCGCCCGCTTCCTTTTTGGGCTTCTGTCGGGATGCGGCAGGTTGTGTAGATTTTGCCTTTGCCGTCCACTATCGCGCCCTTGATTTTTGTGCCGCCGAAATCGATTGCTATTGAATACATCATACCAATATATTAAGCAAAGCTGCTAATATAGTTTATGGCTAAAAAGAAAATAATTCAGATGCCTGAAAAGAAAAAGGGCTTTCTTTCGAATTTAATGGATAAACTGGACAAGAAACTTGAAAAGAAGTCCAGGGAAAAATCCGGCTGCTGTTGCAAAGCGGGCGGCAAATCATGCTCCAAATAATTCTATTGTAATTCAGGCGGAAACTCATGCTCCAAATAATTGTGGACCGGCTCTTGTATTCGGTTTTAGGCCTTGATGCGTCATCAGCATTAGCCCGGTCCTTGAATTTTTTCATCTACGACTCGGTTAAAATACTATTATTGCTATTTGGCATGATTTTTTTAATAGGATTCCTGAGAACCTATATTCCCCAGGATAAAATAAAAGACTGGCTTGGCGCAAGGAAATACGGCTCAGGAAATGTTGCGGCGTCTTTATTTGGCGCAATAACCCCGTTTTGCTCATGCTCATCCATCCCTATTTTTCTCGGGTTTCTTGAAGCAGGAGTTCCGATAGGCGCGGCTTTCTCTTTTCTCATCACATCGCCTTTGGTAAACGAGTATCTGGCTGTGCTGATGCTCGGGTATTTCGGATGGAAAATCACTGCAGCATATGTTTTAAGCGGCATAATTCTAGGCGCAATATGCGGGATGGTTCTCGGGCGCATGAATCTTGAAAAGCACCTTGCAAAGGATTTAATCACATCACACTCAAAAGCGAGCAAATCAATCAAATATAACGGGATAAACGGCCGGCTCGCTTTCGGATTAAAAGAATCGGTTTCCATTGTCAAAAAAGTCGGGCTCTGGGTTATTGTCGGTGTCGGAATCGGCGCGTTAATCCACAACTACGTACCGTCGGAATTTATTCAGGGAATGATTGACAAAGGCGGCGTATTCACAGTGCCGATTGTAACGCTTTTGGGCATCCCTATGTACGGAAGCTGCGCGGCAATTGTCCCGATTGCTATGGTTCTTTTCCAGAAAGGCGTTCCTTTGGGCACGGCGCTGGCGTTCATGATGGCGACATCCGCATTAAGCATGCCTGAAGCAGTCATGCTGCGGCGCGCGATGAACCTGAAGCTCATAATGATATTTTTCGGCATTACTGCCCTTGGAATTATTTTCACCGGTTATTTGTTCAATATGCTGCAATATATGTTATAATCCCTTGACAGAAATATATTAACCACAGGGGTTAATAGGATTTATGATTCTAAAACGCGAAGCTCGAGTCATGGGCGTTGACGACGGCCCGATAAAGCCGGGCGATAAAGACAGCATTCTTGCAGGCGTCATTATACGCGGGCGCGAGTATGTCGACCGCATCCTGACTGCAAAGATAAAAGTTGACGGCCTTGACGCAACGGAAAAAATTCTTGAGCTTGCGCAAAAACCCAAACATAAAGGGCAATTGCGCGCCATATTCCTTAACGGCATATCTTTTGCAGGATTCAATCTTGCAGACATCAAAAAGATTTCACAGGTTACGAACCTCCCTGTAATCGCTGCGATGAAAAATCCGGATGCTTCGCGCTTTAAGGCAGTCGCGTCAAAATTTCCCGACAAAGATGCGCGCATGAAAATCATAGAAAATGCCGGAAAGATTCACGCGCTAAAAATCGGGAATTGCACGACCTATTTCCAATGCGCGGGAATATCGCCAAAAGACGCCGAAATTCTTCTCCGAAATTCAACAGTCCGCGCCACAGTGCCTGAAGCTGTCAGAATCGCCCATCTTGTTGCAGGCGCGCTTGTTGACGGAGAGAGCAGAGGACGTGTTTAAAACGTATTTTGAAAACAGAAAATATCAACTATTGGGCGCGTACCTGAACCGGTTAGGATTTGTTCCTGTGAAATTGCTTTCACCGATGACTATGTGAAATTGCTTTCACCGATGACTAATTTATTGAAGCTATCAAATTCATACAGCGTTCCGGCAGTTCTATCCACCACGCGCCATTCAAAAGGGCTTGTAAAAGACGGAAAAATATTTTCCCGTGAAATATTGAAATAATCGCTTGTAACGTTTTTTTCATAATACCTTAGTCCCGATAAAAAAACAATGGCTAAAAGAAGCACGACAAACATCTTTGAATAATGCCCATTCATTCTCGAAGACGAATCTTGAAGCGTGTGCGGCTTGTTGTATTTATGAGAATTATTTTTTCGATTATCACTTATGAAAAGCACCAGATTTCTTCTCTTAAAAAGAGTATAGCCTAAAAGCGCCGCGCTTATGAGCATAAGAGTAAGATTAATATAGAAAAATAGCTCTGCTGAAGACCTTGCTTGGCTGAACGGATAAAGAAGCGCGAGCCCGAAAGTCGTAAGCCAGTCAAAAAGCCAAAAATAAATGTGTGCGTGATTCCGCGATGATAAAACAACAGTAAAGTATTGAAGAAAAGCGGTATCCAAGAGAGAAATATGTCTATATCCTGGGCAAGGCCTCCAAGAAGCAAGGCTGCACATTTTTCACGGTTTCTTTTGAAATATTTTCTCGCAAGAAAAGGGAATAATGCATGTGTTACGCCGTCCATAAAAACACAACACAATTCAGTAATACAATCATATGATGATACAGGTATATTAATTTTGATTTTCATTCCGGATAAATTATGTTCTCAGTTGAATCATTCCGGATAATTACCTAATCATTTGCGAAAATTATTTGTGGCATTGATTATCCAGTCAAAATGCAAAACAATATGAGCTAAAATAAGGAATGTAAACAACACTCCTGAAATATCATGAATTTCGCGTAACGATCTTTCGGAATACAATTTCAATATTCCTGTAATAATTACAACCGCCCCGGAAATCAAGAGCCCGGTATCAATCAGATAATTCAATTTAAATCGATTCATGTCAGTCCTCAAAGCGCATAATTCAATTCAAAAGATATTCAAAAAAAATCACTCATACCTCAGCGCATCCACGGGCTTAAGCTTTGAAGCCTGATAGGCAGGAACCATTCCCGCAATTATCCCTGCGCCTGATGAGACTGAAAGTGCCATGATTACTGAATTCAATGAAACTATCGAAATCGCGCCGCCCCTTGTCATTGGAATGTCGCCAATGAGCGACGCCATTGAACTTGAAAGCACTGCACCCAGGGCAACGCCAAGTATGCCTCCGATAAGCCCGATAAGCCCTGCATTAATGAGAAATATCGTCAGAATATCTCGGTTTCTTGCCCCGATCGCTTTCATAATCCCTATCTCTTTTGTCTTTTCAAGGACTGATGTAAACATAGTGTTCGCTACGCCAATAGCCCCGACAATCAGTGAGACTGCCGCTATTGCCGCAAGAAACGCAGTCATAGAGCTCATTGTTGATGCCATTGTCTGCTGCATCTGCTGGTTTGATGAGACTGAAAAATCCATGGTTTTTTGCGACACATGCCGCACTGCCATAAGTTTCGTCTCAATGTTGGTTATTGATTCGTTCAGCTGATTTTGGTCTCTTACCTTAACGACAATGGTGTCATAAACATCAGTTGTCTTGTCCGGTATAACCTGAAATGCCATCTGAATGGGCATGTAAATATTCGTGCTTGTGTCGTCAAGAATACCCACAATGCGAAATGCGTTGCCGCCTATAGAAATCATTTTATTTATTCCAAGAGGCTGGCTAAAATATGATGACGCGAGCCTGCCTCCGATAACAACGACATTCTGGTCAGCAGAATCAAGCATTCTGCCCTGACTTATTTTACTCGCAGTTATCTGCGACCAGACCCGCTGATCCACTCCTGTCATAGACACCCTGCCGGATTTTCCAAGATATGACACATTCACAGTTCCCCGAATATTTGTATCAATTAGCGCTATGCTCGGCAATCCTCTTAACGCCTGAACATCAGCCCTGCCTAATATTGTTTCTTTTGTTGATGCCTGGGCGCCACTAGAACTGCCGCCAAAACTTCCTCCGCCGCGCTGCACAAACATATCTCCTCCGCGGGATGCTCCGGGAGTTATAGTTATTATATCCGCTCCAAGCCCGGTCAGCCGGGAGTTCACCGATTGCTGCATGCCTTCCCCAAGCGACACTATGGCAATTACCGCAGCGACTCCTATCACTATGCCGATTATGGTAAGCCAGCTTCGAAGTTTGCTGTGGCGCACCATATTGAATGCATGCTTGAAGGATTTGGTTATTTTCATTTTTAAATCACCCATGCTTTGATAAAAATGAAAAGCCTTGAACGAGCAAAGCGATTTTTAGGCGAAGCCTCAAAAGCTTGGAAATTCGAAGAATTTCCATGAAGTAAAAGGAGTTTCATTACAGACCACTGCTTAGTATTTTTGTGGATGCGCACCTAAACGCGGGCTGGATAATGTATTTTTTCGCTTCTTATATTCCCTGTAAGCGAAAGCCAGAGCAACCAGCACCGCTATTGCAATAATATAGTTGGTGTATGGCGATGATGTACTGCTTGGCGCGCTTCTTGCACTGCCTTGTAAAAACGCACTGCCGCTTGCAGTCAAATTGCTTTGGGCACCCAAAGTAACGCTCTTTTCGAGAACGTGCCTTGCTCCCATAGTATCTGTATACGCGACTTGAATCGCAATCGCGCCTGCCGAGCTATTAGCCGACATTTGCGCGAACCTGTCCTGCGTTGCATTGAATGTCGCATTAGCTATCGCAGCGCGCCTGTTCTGAAAAGCCATATTGCCGGTTGAAGTCGAATTGCTCCTTGAAGACTGCAGTTTGAAGCTTGCAACAGTGTAATCTCCTTTATTCAGGTTTCCTATCATAACTGAATTTGAGCCGCTAACACTCCAGCCCATTTGTGGAGGTACACTTACTGAAACTGAGTTTGCAGGCGTGCTCCCTACATTTGCAATGCTGAATGATGTCGAGCCGCTTGAGCTGTCTGAAAAAGCCACATCAAAATCGGTTTCTCCGCCGACATAAACACCGGCAATTGTTGAAATTGTTTTTGCCGAACTGTTCCCTGACTGTGCGTAGGTTAAGCGCAGATTTAACTGGTACAATCCAAGAACTGCATTTGTATCCGCAATTACCTGATATTCGACCTCGGCGCTGTCGCCGATACCTATATACTTAATGTATTTTGTATTATCGCTTCCAACAGGAAGAATTATTTTATCCGGATTCTCCCAGCTGAATGTCAGGTCGCTCAAAGGAGAGTTTCCGACATTGTTGATTGTAAATTTTATGCGGGTCTGTTTTCCCGGAACAAGCAATGTCTGATCGATGTGAATTATTTCCGCGCTCTCTTTGGCCCGGACTGCGATGGCCAGCTTCTTGTAAACTACAATATTTGAATCAGCCTCATAATATTTTAGGTTCAATTCATAGGTTCCTGCAAAGGCGTTCTTATCAACATTAACACGGTATTTTGCTATTCTTAGATTTTGGCTGCCCATTTGGTATGCATTGATAGTTCCCAGATTTTGAGCCGGATCATCTCCAGGAACAAGTGCAAACGGATATTTGGGTTCAAGTTCGAGCATAAAGTTATTTGCAGAAGTGCTTCCGGTATTCTCCACACCCAAACGCAAATCCATAATATTTCCTGCAATAGCCGGATCAGGGTCCTGATTCACAAGACTGATGGAAATCGCACTATAGTCTTCCGCGCCGGCATAAGATGACGGAATGCACACCGCCACTGCCAACAATATCAAAGCAATAATTTTTTTAATTTTCATTTTTTATCAACCTATTACAGCCTATTGATTCGTTTTCAGTTATTTTTATTATCTGCCCGTCTTTCAGCTCAACAATCACTCGCGCGTATTTTGCAAGTGCGAGCTCGTGCGTTATCATTATAATTGTCTTTCCCTCTTCTATCCAAAGCCTGCAAAGAAGCTCCATGATTTTTTTGCCCGTTACGCTATCCAAAGCCCCGGAAGGCTCGTCAGCAAGAAGTATTTCTGGATTTCCTGCAAGGCTCCTTGCAACAGATACTCTTTGCTGCTGGCCTCCGGAAAGTTCAGTAGGGCGATGATGCATCCTATCGCCAAGGCCCACAACATGCAGAATATCTTTCGCCCGCCTCGCCGCATCCTCATCACTGTATTCTAAAAATTCTAATGGAAGCAAAACATTTTCAAATGCGGACATCGACGGTATCAGATTATATTGCTGAAAAACAAAGCCGATTGTACTGCCCCTAAAAGACGCCAAATCAGACTCAGTTAGTGTACTGATATCCTGCGTTTTTAGATATATGTGCCCGCGTGACGGCGTATCAAGGCATCCCATTAAATTCATCAGTGTCGACTTGCCGCTGCCTGATGCACCGGTTATCGCTACAAAATCACCTTGCTTTATATCAAGGCTTATGCCTCTTAAAGCAGGGACTTCCACAGCCCCCATTTTGTATATCTTCCAAACATTTTCAAGGCGGAGTATTACCTTTTCTGAGGATTTTTGTGCTTTCACTTGCGTTTTCATAAAATTGCCAAAGATACTAATATCAAAAATTGCTTAAATTATCCAACCAATGCGACATGCACAAATACAGTAATTATTGCGAGCCATACGAACCATTTGTGCGACTCGCACAGTTTGATAACTATGCGTTCACTTATTTTTGTTTTTATTAGCTTTACAAAATTTCTGTTCATACATGTGCATGTGACGAGCATAGTGGGGATGCAAACAATGCGAGCCATCCGGTCAATATCATTAATCTAATCATTGTTTGCACCAAATTCTATTTTATTTCTTCAACGTTTAAAATTGAATTCAAATAATGGTGTCTTTGTAAAAATAAATGCGGTTATGGGGAACATAATTTTGCTTAAGTATATTAATTATTTTAATAAATAAGTCCCCATAACAGCTGTGTTTTTCTTATTGTCCGCGCATGCAATTTCCGCCAAATCCGCCTTTGTGGCCGAATCGCCCTCCAAAGCCCTGTTCAGTAGATCCATTCGCAACGGCATTGAATTCTTCCGCAGTCATTGCGTTGTTTGAATTCGCAAGATTTGCCGCGGCCAACTGATATGCGGCATAGTCCTTGTCCACAATGGCCTGCCTCACTGCTTTTGTCAATTCCATTCTATCAAACATTTTATTGTGCCGTTCGGCAATCCGGTTAAAGTTTTCCTGAGTCATAGTTTCAGACATCGCAGTTTTCCAAGACGCAAAATCCTTGTTTTCGATTGCCTGCCTTACTGCGGTTCTTTGCTGTTCGTCTGCAAAACCAAATCCGAAGGCAGATACAAGTCCTGCAGCCCCCAGTATTCCGATCAATGCCAAAGCCACCACATATATTGTTGTCTTTTTCATATTTTTCATATCGTTCACCACATTATTTGAATTCCATACGTGAATTCTTAGTTTCATATGAATGAAACCGTATATAAATGTTTGCTGAAACCATTTACAACTTCGGTTGTAAAACTTCAAATGATAATGAGAGGATAAAACAACGTTTCATTATTTTGAAACCCTGACAAATAGTTAAAATAGTTAATTTCAAAAGTTTATAAAGTTCATTTCGCTAACTATTGGTATGAACATCAAAAATAATCGAACACTGTTAATTATTTCCGCAGTAGCGATAATCATGTTTTTGATTGTTTTCTTTTCCAACGTATTTGAAGTTCGGGAATATGAACGAGCACCCAGATGCAAGATGAATGCATCGGATTCTTTTAGTATGAATTTTAGTATGAATGATACGTTCAGAAATGCGGGATCGCGCAATTCCATCCCTCTTTCTTACAGGTTGCTAATATCTCCCGCTCTATTAATGATTGCGGCAGTTTTAGCAACATATTATTTTATCTCGCGCCGCCTTGAGGAAAAGCTGGAAAAGAATATGGCTATTATATCCAAGCTTATTGATAAAAATAATAATTCAAATAATTCACTTTCGAAAGAAAGTGCTCTAAAAGAAAGTACGGGAAAAATGGATAATGCGGCAGTTTTGAAGTTCTTTAATTCAAACGAGCGCAAAATCCTCGAAGAGCTTATTGAAAAAAACGGCTCGGTTTTACAGTCGGAAATAAGCCGGATGAATGGAATGAACAAGTTAAGAACCCACAGAACATTGAAGGATCTTGAAAGAAAAGGCATAATAAAAACAGAAAGCCACGGCAAGACCAACCGAGTCATAATGGCAGACGATATCAAAGAAATCCTTCTAAAAAAATGAATGTGGGGTGTTGATTTTTAAAAATTTGTGCCGTTCTTTAAATGTCTGGTTAGTTCTTTTCCGAACGGTTCGGTTCCGAAACATTTATAAGTTTGGCGAGGCAATACCGATATATGATTGGCCTCTGGAACACATCCGGCAAAAAGAAATGCGGAAGCATTCTTACAATTTATGTTCTTCAATCTCTTGACAAAAAGCCAAAATCAGGATATGAATTGCTTTCTGAAATCCGGGAAAAAACCGGCGGCAAGTGGGCTCCAAGCAAAGGAACGCTATATCCAATACTTGGGCAGCTGCAAAAACAAAAGCTGATTGAAATAAGCAAAACCGGAAAGCGCGCAAAAAACATTTTCAGAGTTACTTCTGCGGGCAAAACGTCTCTGTCAGAACTCGGAAAGAAAAGAAAAGAATGGCGCGAAAATTTCCTCAAATTCAGAAATCTGTTCGCAGATATTTTAGGCGAGGAGCGCGCGGAAGTTTCAAGCCTAATTTTCGAAATAAAGGATGCTGCGCTCAGGCTCTCGGAAGAAAAGAAAAAAGAAGTTGCTGCCAGGGCGCTTGAAAAATGCCTGCTGGAATTAAAGAATCTGGAAGGGAAAAACTTATGATTAAGGGGACGATTAAAGAAAATAAGGAAGTGTATGCAATTGAATGCAAAAATCTCACCAAGAAGTTCGGCAATTTCACAGCAGTAGATTCATCAAACCTAAAAATCAAAAAAGGCGAGCTTTTCGGATTTCTTGTGCCCAACGGCGCGGGAAAAACAACGACAATAAAAATTCTGACAGGACAGATAAAGCCGGATTCCGGAGCAGTAAAAGTGCTTGGCGCAGATGTTCTTCGCGAGCCGATAAAGGTAAGGGAACTTGCCGGAATAATTCCGGAACAAAAAACCCCGAGCTTTTTTAGTCAATTGTAAAATAGCGTTTATTAGATTTATTAGCAATCGCGCATAATTAAACACATGCCCAAAAAGCTCATGAAAATCTCTGAGATTTTCAAGTCTTTCAACCCAAGTATCGAGGTGATTGGTTGAAACTCATCGAGGTCAAAGACGTCTGGAAAATATATGATATGGACGGCGCGGAAGGGGAGGACTGCACAAAGGTGACTGCGCTTAGCGGCCTTAATGTCACGGTGAACAAAGGCGACTTTCTGATAATTATGGGGCCTTCAGGCTCCGGAAAATCTACTGCAATGAATATGGTGGGCTGCCTTGACCGGCCAAGCAAAGGCCAGATTCTGCTTGACGGAGAGGATATCGCAAAAATGTCTGAAAGCGAGCTTGCAAAAGTGCGAGGCAAAAAAATCGGATTTGTCTTCCAGAAATTCAACCTTATCAACAGCTTGAGCGCGACAGAAAATGTAGCGCTTCCGCTTGTTTTTCAAGGCGTGCCGGAAGATGAAAGAGAGGCGCGCGCAAAAATGCTGCTTGAAATGGTAAATCTCGGCCACCGCCTAAATCATCGGCCGTCGCAGATGTCCGGAGGAGAGCAGCAGAGGGTTGCGATTGCAAGGGCGCTTGCAAACGATCCAGAGATACTCTTGGCTGATGAACCTACCGGAAACCTTGATTCAAAAACAGGCGCGCAAATCATGGCGATGCTGCGCGAGCTTCATGAAACAGAGAAAAAAACAATTGTCCTTATAACGCACGACATAACTTTAAAATTGGATCATGAAAAAGTGGTTTACCTCAAGGACGGAAAAAACGTCGCGAAATTATAAATAACTGTCGAACAGCTTTAAGCTTTTATAAGCATTAATTCAAATAATTTGATAGATCGTATAATAATTTTTACTATATGGTGGTTTTATGAAAAACAAATGTTTTGTTTTGTCGGTGCTGGTTTTATCAATAATGCTTGTTTCGGAAATCTCTTTTGCAGCTTCCGGAACATCTTCAATATATGTTTCTGTTGCAAAGTACGAGCCATTTCCTGCTGAAGCAGGGCAGTATCTTGATATTTGGTTTAAATTGGAAAATACGGGCACCGAATTATCAGATGGTGTGATTATAGAACTCTTGCCTGCATTTCCATTCTCGCTTGAAACAGGTGATGCTGTAAAATCACTGGGCACAGTTCCTTCAGGAAGTACTGAGCTTGTCAAGTACCGCATAAAGGTCGCTGAAAAAGCAACATCAGGAGACAATATACTTCAAGTAAGATACAAATCAAGCACACTTAGTGAATGGGTTACAAAAGACGCGGATATTTCAATACAGGTGCATGATGCGGTGCTATCGGTTTCCAGCATTTCTTCTGCAGAAATGGCTCCCGGAAATGCCAGAACTGTAACAATATCTCTTGAAAACATGGCAGACACTTATCTGAAGGACATTTCAGCAGTATTTGACTTCTCTTCAGCAACACTTCCTTTTGCAACACTGGACTCCATAAACGAAAAAAGAATTGTCAGCATGCCTGCAAAAGGAAAAGCAGAGGTTTCTTTTGAAATAATAACTTCGCCGGATGCGGCATCGGGCGTCTACAAAGCCCCCCTAACATTAAGCTATTCTGATACAACAAATAAAAAATACACGAGAGAATACACTATCGGATTTGTTGTAAATTCAAGGCCGGATTTCCAAATAGGCCTGCAGAAATACGACGCAATGACCGAGGGCTCGACAGGAACGGTAACAATAAGCGTGTCAAACACAGGGCCGGGCACAATAAAATTCATGTCAATGGATCTTCTTCCGTCTGTTGGATATGAGATATTCGGGGAAAAAAGCATATATCTTGGAAACCTGAACTCTGACGACTACCAGACGGGGTCGTTCAAAATATATGTGAAGCCGGGTGTGCTTGGCGAATCAAAAACCCTGCCTCTTGAAATCTCGCTGAAATACAGGGACGGCCTGAACAATGTTTATTCAAAAGATGTTTCACTTGATTTGCGCGTCTATACGCAGTCCGAAATCAAATCATACGGCCTTGCGCCGGCCAGCGGAAGCAGCACAACTATTTATGTGATAATTGCGCTTGCTGTAATTTATTACGCTTACAAGAAATTTTTCAAAAAGAAGGCAAAAATCTAATAGGGGTTATCTGAGGTAAATTATATGCTTCTCGAATATTTTCGCCTCACGCTGAAAAACATAAGGCACAGGAAAATGCGAAGCTGGCTGACGATTCTTGGAATCATAATCGGCGTCGCATCCGTAGTCTCGCTGATATCGATAGGCCAGGGGCTCGAGAATGCGATTAACGCGCAGTTTGAACAGATGGGGACTCAGGTAATCATGGTAATGCCGAAAGGGCTGCAGACCGGATTTGCAAGCGGGCTCACAGACGATGATGTAAAAACAATAGAAAATCTCCCATATTTTGATTTTGTCACGCCGCTGGTCGTCAGCACGGCAGAGGTTGAATACAAGAGGGAAAAAAAGTTTGTAATGGTTAACGGCTTTCCGACAAAAGGCGCGGAAGACAGATTCTCCGGCATGGATTTTACTATCGGGGAAGGCAGATATTTTAACCCGAATGAAAAATATGGCATTATTCTTGGCTACAATGTCGCAAAAGATATGTTTGACAAGGAAATTCCGATACGTTCGCGCATAAAACTTAACGGAATTGATTTTACTGTAGTTGGAGTTTTCGAACAGCTCGGGCGGCCTGATGATGACCGCGCGATTTACGTGCCCCTTGATACAGCGCGCATTCTTTTCAACAAGCCCGATGAAGTAAATTTCATAATGCTGCGCGTCAAGCAGGGAACAGAAATCGCGCCTGTTGCCGAAACCCTGAAAAAAGAGCTGAAGCGCTCGCGCGGAAACGAGAATTTTGACGTATTCACCCCGGACCAGATACTGAAGCAAGCGGGGCAGATTCTTGGCGTGGTGCAATTGATTCTTGTCGGAATTGCTGCGATTTCCCTTGTTGTCGGAGGCATCGGCATAATGAATACGATGTACACTTCAGTTCTTGAGCGGACCAAAGAAATCGGAATAATGAAGGCGATAGGCGCTACAAATTATGATATCGCAGCAATATTTCTTACAGAATCGGGAATTCTCGGATTAATCGGCGGATTAGTGGGAATCATTCTTGGCTCAGCTGTTGCGCAAATTGTCGGAGTGGTTGCAAAAGCTCAAGGGTTCGGTCTGCTTTTGATAATCATCGATCCCGTAGTTGTCGGCGGCGCGCTTATGTTTGCATTTGTTGTTGGCGCGCTTTCGGGGCTTTTGCCTGCAAGGCATGCCGCATCGCTTCAGCCAGTGGATGCGCTGAGGTATGAGTAAATCAACAGATATATAAATACCGGAAGTCCTAATTCTGAAGGGAAATCACCCGAGGAGTATTTATGGAAAAAATAGTGGCTCTTGATTTTGACAGGTTTCTTGTACCCGGCAACACAAAGGAAGAATTTGCAGGCATGATTTTTGAAAATGCCGTAAAGGATTTGGATGTTGCCAAAATAAGCAAGCTTATTTACAACGGCCTGTATACGAAGCATTACCTGAACGAATTCAACAAATATGCAAATGCCGGAAATATGCCTGATGCTGAAATATCTATAATAAACGCATATGACACTTACGACAAAATAATAAAAGGCATTCCAGAATCGCTGCTTCATGAATTCTCAAAAGGATATGCGCCGGAGTTTTCAAAAGATGGAAAAGAGGTTCTAAAGAAACTAAATGACCGCGAGTGGAACCTGTATCTTGTCAGCGGCGCGATGCAACCGTGTGTTAAAATCATTCTTGAAAAAAATGGCGTAGATGACCTTTTCAAAGGAATTTACTGCAATACGCTTAAAGTTTGATAATGGAATAATTCAAGGGCTTGAAAAAGAAATAATGATGCTCGGTGACAAAGTTATCCGGATGACGAAAGAAAAACCGTATCAGAATATTTCAAGAGATGTTATTGCAATTGGGCACGATTTATTTGACCTGGGGCTTCTGAATGCAGCAAACTTGGCAATAATTCTTGACACTGTTGAAAACCCTGCCGATCCAAAAGTAAAAGAAATGGGAGATGCACGAAGAAAAGAAGGCAGAAAAACAAGGATAATATACCATCTTTATGAGCTTCCGGAACGCTGGACCAGATGGAACACATAATGCGAAGGCAATAGCCATCCTATTGCTGGCTGTTATTGTAAAGGGTTATGGCAAGAAGCAGCGCAAACAATATGAATGTTGCAAGAAGCGCATAATCCGTAAATGAATATCCCATAAAGAGTCGCTATTAATAACTCGCTCCAAACATATATTAATCTTTCCCTACATAGTTTATTATGCGCACAAGTTCTTCGGAATGGAGTTCAAAAAAATCGAATTGTAAGTGGATAATAATAACAGGCGGCGTTCTTTCAGGTCTTGGCAAAGGCATAGTTTCTGCAAGCATCGGCAGGCTTTTGAATACTGCTGCGAAAGTAGTTCCGATAAAATGCGACGGGTATCTGAATGTCGATCCGGGCACGATAAATCCTTATGAGCACGGCGAAGTTTTTGTTCTTGAAGACGGCGGCGAGGTCGATATGGACTTCGGCCACTACGAACGATTTATGAACATCAATGCAAAGTTTTCATGGAATCTCACTTCAGGCAAGATATTCAAGTCAGTAATTGATAGGGAGCGCAAAGGCGATTTTCTCGGCAAAACCGTGCAGATGATTCCGCAGGTAACTGATGAAATAAAGCAGACGTTCAAAAAAATCGCTCTTGAGGAAAATGCGGATGTTGTAATAATAGAAATCGGCGGCACTGTAGGAGATATCGAGAATATGCTGTTCCTTGAGGCTGTAAGGCAAATGCGCGTGGATGTCGGGCGCGAAAACATCATGTATGTCCATCTTTCGCTGGTTCCTGAAGCAAACGGAGAGCAGAAGACAAAGCCCACACAGCAGAGTATAAAGATTCTGCAGGGAATCGGGATACAGCCGGATATCATAGTCGGAAGGTCGGCGCAAAAGCTCACGGATAAATCAAAGGAAAGAATCGCGCTTTTCTGCAATGTCGAGAAAAAAGAAGTCATAAGCGACCCTGATTCTTCAACGATTTATGAGATACCCGTCATTTTTGAGGAAGAGGGTCTTCTTAATCTGATAAATGATAAATTCGATATTGGCGCGAAACAGGATATGAAAAACTGGCGCGCAATTGTCGAAAAAATAAAGGCGTCGAAAAAAGAGGCCACTATCGCAGTCTGCGGAAAATACACGGATTTGCACGACGCCTACGCAAGCATAATTGAAGCTTTAAAGCACGCCGGTGCGAGACTTGGAGTCCTGCCGAAAATCGCATGGATTGAGACCACTGAAATCGAGAAGGGAAAAAAGAGCGTTTCGGATGCTCTAAGTGGCGTTGACGGAATCATAGTCCCGGGAGGTTGGGGCGCACGCGGAACTGAAGGCAAGATGCAAGTGATTAAGTTTGCACGCGAAAATAACATTCCATTCCTTGGGCTTTGCTACGGATTGCAGCTGGCGCTTATCGAATTTGCGCGCAATGTCTGCGGGCTTGACAGGGCAAATTCAATGGAAATTGACAAGGATACAAAGCATCCGGTGGTAAAAATATTACCCGGGCAGAACCTCAACAAAATGGGCGGAACATCGCGGCTTGGCGCGTATGAGGCGGATATCCTGAAGGGGTCGCGCGTGGAAAAAATTTATGGTTCGTTGAAAGTGTCGGAAAGGCACAGGCACCGCTATGAAGTCAATCCCGAATACCACGATTGCTTCAAAAAGAACGGCATGGTTCTTTCAGGCACTTCGGAAAACGGAAAGCTTGTGGAATTCATCGAGCTTCCGAATCACAAATTCTTTGTCGCAACGCAGGCGCATCCGGAGTTTAAGTC
Organism: Nanoarchaeota archaeon; assembly: GCA_018897155.1. Lineage (NCBI taxonomy): Archaea > Nanobdellati > Nanobdellota > Nanobdellota archaeon. The sequence goes on from JAHILE010000020.1 coordinate 27,380, forward strand.
GCGTCTCGAAAAGCCTGCGCCGATGTTTTTGGAGTTTCTGAGAGCCAGTTCAACGTGATTTGGCTCTTAAAAAGCCTTGAGCGAAACGAAAGGATTTCTTAAAGCGGCATCACAGTAAACGCTTTAAGATAGCTTGGAAACCGCAGTCTCCATGATTTAGGAACTGCATCACTCACAATAATTCGCCATACCAATACTTGAATATGTAGGGGGGTCAAAAGTTTTTCTTGTTAGAATAATGTAAATAAGAGTAATAAACACAATAGGTCATAGTATAATACATATGGATGAAGAACAAACCCGAGAGCAAATAATCGATAACCAGTTAAAATCCGTTGGTTGGATTAAAAAATACGTAAAAGAAGAAGTTAATTCTGTTAGATCAATTTTTAAGAATAAGGAATATGTCTTATCTGAAGGTCCGAAGGATAATTCTGGACGATTTATTGATTATTTGCTGCTAGCTGAAGATAATGCTCCTCTTACAATAATAGAAGCAAAAAAGTTCTCCGTATCCGAAGATAATGGAAGATCACAGGCTAGAACTTACTCAAAAGATATTGAATCGCAGACAAATGAGAAACTCCCCATATTCTTGACTAATGGAGATAAATGGCTCTTAATAGATCAAGATGGTATAGAACGACATGTTAGCGGTCCGTTTTCACAAGAGGATTTGAAAAGGAGATCAGAATTATATCGTAAACGAAGAGATCCAACGGAAATAAATATAGGAAAGATTGTTACTCGGGATAGAAGTATTCTTATTGTTAAACAGATGATGGAACACATTCAAAAAGGGCACAGATCTGCCCTTATTTCGATGGCGACCGGGACTGGAAAAACCAGGGTTGCCATGGCCATGATTGATGTTCTTTTGAGAGCAAATGTTGTAAGAAATGTTTTATTTATTGCAGACCGGATTGCATTAACTAATCAAGCAAAATCTGCCGGATTCAAGGAATTTTTTAGTGGTGAAGCAGTAATTGATTTAAGGGATAATCCAAAAAGCTTTCCACCTGGGATGTATGTTTCAACAGTTCAAACACTTAGGGGTGGAAGACAAAACAAATTTTATAAAAAATTCAGTCCGGGTTTTTTTGATATGATTATCTTTGATGAGGCCCACCGGTCAATTTATGATCCGAATAGGGAAATTCATCAGTATTTTGATGCTATACGAATTGGTCTTACTGCAACACCATCAACTGCTGAAAGCAGAAACACGTTTGAATTATTTGATTGTGCGGACAATAAACCAACAGTCGAATATTCCTATGATGAAGCTTTAAGACCACCTCCTGTTTTAGTTCCTTTTCGAGCAGAAATTATTGATACTAAAGTTCTTTCTTTAGGAATTGAAGGAGCGAAATTGACGAAACAGCTTAAAGACCAGTTGAGAAAACAAGAGGAAGATCCGAGATATATGCTTCTTCCCGGTTCCTCCTTTGCAAAGGTGTTCATGGACGATAAAACCAACGAAGTTGTAATAAGGGAGTTTGTTAATCGGTGTTATAAGTCTGATGAAGGAAAGCCGGCAAAAACCATCTTTTTTTGTGCGAATGTAAATCATGCAAAGCACATCAAACGTATATTCAACAAGCTTTTCCCAAAACTAAGTAATGATGTTCAGATAATTGTTTCTGAAATTTATCGATATACTGATGAAATTTCCCGGTTTAAATTAGATTCTGAGCCAAGAATTGCGTTATCTGTCGGTGTTTTAGACACCGGCGTTGATATTCCGGAAGTATGTAACCTTGTATTTGTAAAACCAGTTTTTTCAAAGATACGTTTCTGGCAGATGCTTGGCAGGGGAACAAGAAACTGGGAATCATGTAAACACAAAGAATGGCTTCCAAACAGGGAGAAAAATGATTTTCTTATACTGGATTTTACAATCGGCGGGCATTCAAATGTCAAATATCATAATCTTAAAGAAGCTAAAGAAAGAAAAACAGGAACAGACGCTCTTACTCGCATATTTTTGAACCGTGTGGAATTATTGAAGAAAAAAATGGACGCCAAGCAAAAGCTATTATTGGAGGACAAAATCATAAAAGAAGTTGAGTCCCTAGACAAAGATTCGTTTATTGTCAGAGAAAAGCTTCCAATAATCAGAAAAGTTGTTTCCAGAAAATTTGACTTAAAAGAGTATGTTTCTGAATTGAAAAATGACATTGCTCCAATGATTTCATTAAATCCGGGCAAAAACCCTATGGTTTCTTCATTTATTTTGTCAGTTGAAAAATTGTTTAAGTACATCCTAGATGGGAACCGAGAGGAAATAATAGGCATCAAAGAATATGTTGAAGAAAAAATGGAAAACATTCTGCAGAAAGACAATCTAGAGCACGTTCAAGAGAAGCGAGAAGATATATTAAAGGTTCTTCAGGAAACATTCTGGGACGAAATTACATTTGAGGATGTGGAGTTTATTATTACTGAGCTTGCCCCTTTAATGGTGTATTATGAAAAGAAGGATCCAAAACGGATGCTTCAGGTGGATGCTCCAGACATGCTAATAAGAGAAGAAATTGCACATTACGGAGTTAAAGAGGATGAAGAACTCAAAAAATTCTTAGAAGCGAACTTACTTGCCAGAAAAATAACTGATGGCAGCGGTATAACGCCGGCAGAGCTTCTTGAACTGGAAAGCCAATTAAGAGCATTAAGGCCGGGAATGACTATTGAAAATGTGCAAAAGATCCAAAAGATAGATTTCCTGCTTTTCTTAAGAAAAATTCTTGGCCTAAAACGGGAGTACGATCCTCAGGTTCTGATAGAACAGGAATTTGACAAGCACATTATCGATAAAAATCAAGATTACACATCAGAACAGATAAAGTTTTTGAATGTCTTAAAAAAAGTATTTGCCCGCACAAAGCACATTGAATTAAAGGATTTTACAGTCCCGCCGTTATCAAATGAGCGGCCTTTAGACAAATTCCAGACATCTGAACTGCAAAAGATTGTTCTTGAGTGCAATAAGATTAAGATGCGTTGATTTAAGATGTTTTAATGTCTTTCATTCGTATTTCTAGAATTTGGGCTTTTAATCCGCTCGGAGCCGTAAATTTATTGTCTTTTATCGAATATGTTTTGTCGATATTTAATTTTTCGATTACATGCTCTATTTTTTCAATGTTAGTTTTACCAATTGCATGCATTCTTACAAAAGGTATATCTTTTAATTGAAGTCTGGACTTTAGCTCTTCTTCGATCATTTCTTCTGTTTTATTATTCCCTACGAAAACAGCTAAAGGGAAAAAATGTATTGTGTTGTTAAAGAATTCCCTGTATTTTTGGGCATATTCGTTTCCATATTCTGTTTTATAAATTTCCATAAATGGAATTAGCATTTCATCAAAATAGCCGCCGCCAATCAAATTAAATATTCTCGACCCCTTTTCAGGATAGTTTAAGATAAGCTCCTTATGAAGTGCTTTGGCGTTAGAATTATTTTTATCAAAGGCCCGATTTACACGCCGTGCCATTATGATGCACCGTATATCTTCAAGTGGAAGAAGTTCTTTAAGTTTGTTAATATTCGAATTTTGCTCAATGGATAAGTCTTCATATTCAAAGTAGCTGTCTTCTAGATCCTTATGCACAACCTGAACTGGCAAGCTTTCTTGATCCTTATATTCTTCAAGTTTAACAAGAATTTTGTCAACAATTTTCGGATCCGTTATTGTCTGATTTCCAATAACGACAGACTTTGAATTTATGATGATTTTTCGGTTGTCTATTTTTATGTTTATTAATTTCTCCGGGATAATCCCTTTCAAGAAGTCAAGAAGCCCCATATTAATTCCCATTGCGTATAAAATACCCGACTAATTCAGATTCTTTATTTTTTAATGGAATTTTTGAGCCTATCAAAACACCCGCGAACTCAGAATCAGAAATGCTTTCAAAATTCTGTGATGTAATTGTTTTTCCTTCAGAATCGACTAATTCTGATTTTTTGTTTTTTGCATATCCCAGTGCTTTTATAATTCTTTCTTTTACAGAATTGTCGAATATAATAACTGGAGCAGTTGAATTACTCATAAAATAACCTCGAACTAACTTATTATGGGCGTTTATTTATAACTCTTTAATGTTTTGCCAATAGTTTCGTTAATTGTCTTTGTAATACATATATGATCTGTACAAGTATATATTATTACATATAACTTAATTATGTAGACTATGGTTTACATAAAAGTATATAAATCTTTGCGCTCAAATATTGAGTGATACTATGGAGTTTAAGACTATTTCTGCAAAGATGCCTATAGATGAGGTGCTTCTCTTTAAGGATTTCTGCAAGAAAAAGGGCGTATCTCCTGCTGCATTAATACGAGAACTTATATTACAGGAGTTGGATGTTCCCATACCGCATACTGTTTCTGGAAAAAATAAGATTGCATATAACCAAGAAACTGATAGGTTTATCTGGTCTGTAGAACTTGATAACGGCCAGACAATTGAGGTTTTGAATTATGTTTCTTCAAAGTTTTTAGAAAACCTTCTGGAGATTATAGAAAAAGGCTTAAATGAGCGCGCATCGTTCATAGGCAAAACGGAAAACGATTCGGTTCCTGTGCCAAGCGGTATTTTGAGGAGGAAAAAGCTATGACAAAACTGCCAGACGGATGGAAGGAAGTTG
>JAHILE010000021.1 GCA_018897155.1 Nanoarchaeota archaeon
TTCACCTTCTCCCCCACCACTTCGCCCATTCCAACCATTTTTCATTCTCAGAGCCTTTATCCGCAACATCAACCATAAACACCGCCGCGCTCTGCTCTTTCGCGCAGCCGTCAATCCGCGCCTTCATCACAATCCCTGCGCGCAAGCTGCTTTTTTTGGCATCGACGCCGACAATCTTTACAGGCCGGACAAGCACAATCGCGTCGAACGGAAATTTCAAATTGTCTTCAAGCGCGCATAAAACACCTAAAAACTCTTCCTCCTCGCCGTAACAATCGACAGTTGCCTCTTCGAGCATTTTCTCGTATTCGGCTTCTTTATTTTGAGGACTTTTGGCCATAAGATTCACCGCTACTGCTTCCTAATTCTTCATAGATATCGCCAAGAGTATCGTGATAACCCCAACCCATCCCTTTTGTCTTTGTTACAATATCTTCTAACCGTTGCCTGAACTTATCAATAAGAACGGCATCCCCGATTCTGTTAAGGAGCTTGACCGCATCGTCATACATCGTCTCCATGCTTGAATAAAACCGTTCGTCTATATCTCCGTACTTACGGGTAAACTCAGTTCCTGTCTCAACGTAAAATATCATGAGATCTATCAGAAGAGCATTATCTTTTGAAGCTTTCTTAAAATCGCTGATGGCTCTTTTCGCTTCAGACAGCTTTAACTGCGGCCATCCGCTACGTTTGTAAAATCCACTTAATATCTTTTGTTTATAATGCTCAATTGATTCCGAGTGCTTTTCGCTACCGCATAGTTTTGCTTCAAGCCACGCCGCATTATCTTTTCTAAGCTTTGCAAGTTCAAGAATGAGCTTAACAAGTTCTTTATTTCCAGATAGCTCCAAACGCCGCCTGAGTTCTGCAAGTTCCGCCATCACTTCCACCCACTTTCTGCTTGCATTAAAACGCTTATAAATCCGCGCGCTATGCATTGCCGATACACCTCAGAGATTTTGCGATCAGTCATATCATCTTTCAAGCATTGATTTTGCCTTGTTGATAAAATGTATTGCTTTTTCGCGAAGCTGCTTTATATGTTCAATATCAAAAAGCAATTTAGTAGAATAACTTGCTTTCTGCCGCTCGCTTTTGATGTCCGTATATATTTGTATTTCATTTCTTGTAAGCGAAAGACCATCATATAACTCTATTTCTTCTTTTGAAAATTCCACATAGTGCTTTATCAAAAAACATACGGTTGCAGTATGGTCTTTTGAAGCAAAGCCCTTTTTTGCGAGAAGCGCAAGGCTTGAGTGGTATAGCGCATAATAAAAACCAGTAATCGCCCAATCCGGAAACTTATTTTCTTTTATGAGGGAATAAGCAAATTCAATATTGTGGTCTGATTTTTCCATATGGGCTTTTACAAGGTTTTCGCTGGCAGGGATTTTCTGGATGATGCCCGCATCCAGATAATGGCGATAGCTTCTCTCCAGAGCGTCCTTATTTTCCAGCCATAATTTAATTTGCGGGTTCATTCAGCATAACCTCATAATAATCCATATTGCCGCTGATGCAAAAGCCGCTCTGTTTTGCCTCAATTACAACGCGATTACCGCCTTTAGCGTATGAATTTCGGGTTGTGTAAAAAATATTTAGCGGATATATGCTTGACGCGCTTATTTTTTCTTCGATTTGCTCAAAAGCGGCCTTTATTTCCTCTTCATACAGCTTCTGAAGCTTCTTGTTTTTAAACGAATGCAGGACAACAAGCAGGTCTATGTCGCTTCCGTTTTTTTCCTGTTTTCGTGACGCTGAACCGAATAAAATCACGAATGACAGGGATTTTGGCATTTCGGCCAAAAACTTTTTAACCGGCGCCTTTACATCTATGTTCAAACGCTCAAGCCGTTCGCAATCGAACAAACTGAACAGGATTTTTGCCTTAGCTTTATATTTTAGAAGATAAAACGTGTTCGCTTTTTCCCGAATTGATGCCGTTTCTTTCTTCAGTTTTTTTAGCGCATTCTGTAAAGAGCTGTCAGATAAACCTGTATGCACTTTTAGTTGATTATAGTAAAGCAGTTTCTTTTTTGTTTCGTAAAATGCAAAGTATATCTTTTCTTCGGCAGATAATTTTTCCATACCTGTGCTTAGTTGAGCATATTTATATAGTTACGCCACTTTTTGGCGCAATTGCGCCACTTTCTGGCGTTTAATCGTGAAAATACGTTTTATGGAAACAATCGTCGCACATCCCGTTGTGCCAATCCTTGTTATGCGCCGAGATTTTCTTGCTGCATTTCTTGCAGTTGAAGTTCATGTCCTCATCATGCTTTTTGTGAAATGTTTTCATTTTTTCTTCTGTTTCCTCCCCGCTAATTGATTCGATAAAAGAACCGTCTGCCCAAAAGCCGAGGTCTTTATCATGTTTTTGTTTATTCATTAGCCCCACATGATTTGAGTATATCTAAGCGCTTATAAACCATTGCGCTATGCATTGCCGATAGATTTTATAATATTCATAAACCCAAACCCCAACGAATTCCGCTCGCCAAACCCGCACTCAATCCCGAACTCCAAAAGCTTCCTCTGCTCCTCGGACATATATGAAAACGAAAACTCCCAGATTGATCCGGCAACCTGATATTCCTTTCCGCCTTCGATAATGTAGCTTGCCGCCGGCTTCTTGTAGCGGTATTGCTCAAAAACTGGAAATTCGTCAATCGCAGTACTATAATATTCATTATACTTCTTGAACAAGTTCTCGTTCAATTGCTTCACAAACGCGCTAAAGTCAATAGAAGGCCGCCAATAGACATAATTTTTCTTTCTCTCTGCCGGCGGGATGCCGTACAAATCATAATTCTTCTCCGGAATTCTTATTGTAATCGGAGTGGCGGCAATGATAGTTGCGCCGCCAGAAAGTTTCGGCTTAATAATTGACGTTCCTGTAACCGCAAAGGACATGTCTCCGATATTTACGGGCGCGCCTTTCTCCTTCAAATTTTCGATTTCTGCCTGAACAGCTTTAATTATTTTTTCATTAGGTGAAGAAAAAAGCAAATTTCTTGACTCGCCTGCACCCATAGCAGCTATCGGGTATATGTTCGAAAAACAGAAAAACTTGTATCCTTTCTTGTCATGAAGCGAATCACTGCCTGCGTTCCTCAGCAAATTATAGAAAAAGCCCTGCATTTTGGCGTGGTATTTCATTTCGTAAGCGCAATCTTTCAGGGACTTTAAACGGAACAAGAGCCGCATAAACTTCTATGAAGAAGAAGATATATTTAAAGCTATCGCATATTCGATTGCCAGCGTCAATAATTATCCAGCGTCTCAAGAATGTCATTGTCGGAACCGTCTTTTTTATTTTTCAGAAGTTTTTTTATGCGCGCGGAAGCCGTTTCTTTTGATACCGCAATTTCAGGCCTTGACAATTGCGAAACCTGCCTCTGAAGCTTTTCCTGGCGCGCGTAAATCTCAACAATCGCAAGCCAGAGCTGCGCGATTGCAGGATCTCTTTGAGTTTCGTATACGCTCCTGTTCCTTGCAATTATGCTTAAGAGCTCATTAAGCTTTCGCGCGGATTCGCGATCTGATTTCAGCAGTTCATCAAGAAGCGCATTCTTTGGCATACATTATATAAACACAGAATCTTTTTATGCGTTTAGAAGACGGCTTTTTGCGCTGATTTAGCTTTTTAAGCATCATCCGCGAATTATTAGATATGGGCGGCTTTTTTTCAAAACTCATAACATCACTCCTTGGAGAAAAAGAAGAGAAACCAAAAGAGCAAAGCGAGCGGCTTGCCGAAGTCAAATCCGCGCTTTCAAGCCGTGTGCATGCACGACCAGGAGAATATGATGATGCTGAAGGCGAAAGCACAATATATACCATGATTAAGAAAGCATATCGCCGCGTGGCGTCTGCCCTGTCGAAAAAGAGCAATGATCGACGCGCTGTTGCCATGACCGGAGTTGCTGTTGCAGTCTTAATCACGCTTCTATCATACACCCAATTATTTTTTTACCTGCACGGAACCGTTCTTGCAATTATTTTCATCCTTATCGCCGCGATGTCAAAACTAATACAAAAACTTATTCCGACTGTTGTTGGTTTTGACATGTGCCTCTTCTTTACCGTACTGGTTGGAATCGCGTACCACCCCCTCGCTGGAATCGCAGTAGGTGTATTATCATCAACACTGGGCTCTATTATCCGGGGACAATACGATATGACAAATGTCATAATGCCGAATGCGGGCTACATTGCCGCGGGAATTCTGCTTCCGTTCTTTGCAGGTTCAAGCATAATGGTTACCGGAATGGTTCTTACAGCAGTATATATTATTCTGATGTCAATAATATTCTGGTTTAAATATTATTCAATAAGCAACACCGCAACATTTGTTGTGACTTCGCTTGCATTTAATTACGTGCTTTTCAGCAGCTATTCAACTTACTTTTTAAAGATAATGGGAGTCAATGGTTAGGTATTTAAACCTTTCGAGACAAAAAAAGAGAGTGATGAAAGGGAATGTATTTAATTTCTCTGCAAAAAATCACATATACTCAATAATCACAAACGATGATAATAATGCCTGAAACATCAAATACTGAAGAACAAAAGAACGCGGCGGATTCTGGCGCACAAGAAGCAAGTAAACCGAATACGGTTAAAACTGAAAACACTTCTGGCACAAATAATGCGAATAATTCCGAAAGCAACCGAAATGAAAGCCCGAAGTCAGCTGAACTGAGGAAGAAACGCGATGATCTCAATGAATCCGTAAAGAAATTAATTTCTGAAAGCAAGCAATCATACTCAGGCCTTGAAAAGCTGCGCAACGATCTTAGGGAGAAAAAAGCGCAAAGAGATGCAGAGAACAAGATAATACAAGGATACAAGGCAAAACGCGACGCAGTTAATGAGCGGCTCAAAAAAGAGCGTGACGCCCTGAACAAAATTCGCGAGGAATTAAATCAGATAAAGCGGGCAAGCTTAGAGAATCCAAAGAACATAGAAAAAGAAATCAAGCGCCTTGAATGGGATGTCCAGACAAAGCACCTCAACGCAAAGGCGGAAGACGCTTTGTGGGGCAAAATAAATGCCCTTCGCCGCGAGCTAAAATCAATGGACACATACACAAATAAAAAAGACGAACTGAAAAACTCAAGGAAAGCGGTTCGCATAATTGAAAAAGAGGCGCGCGACATACACAAGCTCGTTATGGAGCACTCGGAAAAAAGCGAGATATATCACAGAGAACTTCTTGCAATTTTCGAAGATATAAAGAAAATGGATGACATACTTCCTGAACTGACAAAAAGTATTATGGAAGCCAAATCCGCAGCTGACGAAGCGCATAATGAGTACCTTGATGCAAAGGGAATCTCCCGAAAGCACCGCGATACATACGATGCCGCAACGCGAAAAGAGCTCAAGGAAAAATCAGATGAGCTTTTAGCTGAATTCAAGAAAGGAAAGAAGCTCAGCCTCGAAGACATCATGGCAATACAGGCAGGGGAAAAATAAGAATTTCTAAAGAAAAAAATCGCGCGCAATATTGGGTTTCCTGGAATCCTTAACACGCGTATGAAGATTTTCTGATTACTATGTGCTTAGTATGATATAAAAATGATAATAAATTCAAGAAAGAAATAAAACGCCCCCTTTCGGGGGCTTTTTGTTAATTAATTAAAATTTAGTTTTAACGTTTTGTATTGGATTTAAGCATCTCTTGCAATGCCGTAAATCTGTTTCAAAGCGACAATAATCACTGCAGGAGTGACGAATGTCATAATGCCTACAAGAATTTTATTAAGCATTTCGCCAACTACTGGCACTGCTTGAATTCCTGTTCCCGCAAGGGATGAAACAAGAACCATAGACACTGCAGCGAGCAAGAATGGTCCGGTTTCCTTATCAGTCACATTTATCAAACCAACGATAATACCCAAAACAACTAGTGCTTCGGTTACGTAGGTCGGATTCAATGTCACAAGACTTGCAACTACGGCGATAACGACACCGCCAATAAATGCATAACTTCCTATTTGTTCAAGTTTCATTCAGATTCACCTTAAATGTATTGGTTCAGAGGCTTTATATCCGTTTGGGTATCTCGATTTTGCCCGATTTTCGGACAGAGTTGCCATTTTCAGGCAAAGAAATCAATAGATTAGAATACTTTGACTTTGCTTACTGCGCCGACAAGCTTCTCAAATTTGTAGGGGTCGCCGCCAGTAATTTTTCCATAATGCATAGGAACTGCGATTTTCGGCCGGATCACGCGCACTGCTTCTGCAGCATCCTCCTCATTCATTGTAAACTGCCCGCCCATTGGAAGAAGAGCAGCCTCAATCTGCAGCTTCTCAAGATTTGACATTTCAGGTATTAAATCAGTATCTCCCGCATGATATATCTTGATTCTTCCAAAGCCAAGAACGTAGCCGACGCCTTTTCCTTGAGGATGATACGGCTTTTCGATATTGTATGCCGGCACAGCCTCTATTTCAATGTTTCCGAAAACAAGCTTGCTTTCTTGATGCACAAGATGCGTCTTTACCTTTGCCTTCAGCAGATCCATATAATTTAAAGAATTTGCACAGGCTTCCGGCAGTATAATAATAGTTTCCGGCTTCATCAGCCTCTTTATATTTGGCAAAGCAAAATGGTCATAATGCTCATGAGTCACGAGAATTAGGTCTGCCTGCTGCGTGTATTCCGGAAGGATATACGGGTCGATATAAATTATCTTTCCGGCATTTATCTTAAATGATGAGTGTCCGAACCAATCCAGAGTTATATTCTTCAAAACAAGAGTCATACGGATAATTGAATTCCGCAGTTTAAATTTCTTAAAAAGCCCTAATCAGGGGTTCTCGTTCTGCGACATGAAATAAATTATTCCTGCGAGCATTATCAGGCTCCCGTAGGTTATTGCAGTATTGCCTGATTTCGACAAAAGTATTGCGCAGGATATCGCGCCGACAACAGCTGAAATTGATATGTTTCCGATTGATAAAGGCGCCCTGAATTTCGGCTTGAATGATGCGTCTGTGCGCAAAATAATCAGCGAAAAATTGACTGAAAAAAATGCCGCGAATATCGCAAAGTTGGTGAGATTTGCAAGAAGCATTATGTTGCCTACGGCAGCAAGAACTATTGCAAAAATCGATGTCACTAATACGGACATATAAGGGACGTTGTTTTTCGGATGTATGTATCCGAGAGATTCCGGAAATGAATGGTCTTCGCGCATCCCGTAAAGTATTCTCGATGTCATTATGCTGCCGATAAGAACCGTGCTTGCGGTCGCAAAAAGCGCGATTATAGATAACAAAAAGCCTGTCGGCATAGCATACCCCAGTTTTACCGATGCTGTTGATACGGCAAGAGCAAGAGGCGCCTCAGAAACTGCAAGAGCCCCATAATCCGCCATGCTTACGGACACAATTGCGATAAGGATATAGATGACTGTCGCGCCAATTATTGAAATTATGAGCGCTTTTGGAACAACTTTTTTCGAATTGCGGATTTCCTCAGACATGTTAGCGATGCCTTCAAAACCGATGTAGGCAAAAAACATAAGCGATGAAGCGGCCACAATACCTTCAATTCCTTTGCTGAAATCAAAAATGTCCGCCATACCGAATTTTCCAATATATGTCATCCCAAGAGAGATTACAAACATAAGGCCAATAACCTGCACTATTGATGTCAGGACAACAAGCCGTGTTGAGAATTTCAAGCCGAGAAGATTTACAACCATGCAAAAAAAAAGCAACCCCACAGCAACTGGTATTTCAGGCAGCCCGGTAAGGCTATGAAAATAGCCGGCAAATCCTGTAGAAACAGTAGCCATTGCCGCTATCCCTGCAAAAATAGTAAGCCATCCGATGACAAAAGAGAACATTCTGTTTCGTGTTGCGTGCTTTGTAAAATTATATTCTGCGGCGTCTTTTGAGAATGCTGAAGAAAGCTCAGCGTATGAAAATCCTGAAAATAATGCAACAAAGCCGCCAATCACAAATGACAGCCAGAGCGCATTTCCCGCAAGCCCTGCCCCTTTTCCGATAAGGGCATAGATTCCCGCGCCTATTATGATGCCCATACCGTAGACCACTGCATCAAAAAGCGTAAGCTCTTTTTTCAGATGCTGGCGGATAAATCGCGATCTCATCAAATAATTATTGGCGCTGCGTTTATATATGGTTTAGAGTCGATTAATATTTAAAGATTACATTTGAAGAATAATGAGTTAAAAACGCGCTCAGGTAGTATAACCGGCTAGTATAGAGGCCTGTCACGCCTCTGATCCGGGTTCGAGCACAGTCGGTTTCTTTCTCTTTTTTCAAAAAAAAGAGAAAGACAAGTCCGGGTAGAAAGAGAAAAAACGATGACCTCAACTTTGTTGAGGCCAAAAATCCGGACACTGTCGAAAATCCCGGCCTGGGCGTAAGAGGAAAGGTTCAATTTATAGCGGGGTTTAAAATACCCTGCCGGAGAATTGAGCCGTATGAAACCTAAAGAAGATTTAAGAGAATTGATCTATAACCAAGATAGAAAGATTGACAACCTGATAAATCGCTTGAAAAATAACAAAGCAATCAGTGAAACAAATAAACAGCTTCTTCTGGACTTTAGAGAAAAATCGAGGTCAAAGCATCTGAGCAAATGCCGTATTGAAATACAACTTCAATCGCTTTATAGAATAGCTCCCTACGCGCCAGATGACTTAAAAAAAGCCACGCAAAAAGATGTGGAGAAAATAATGGCTGAGATTCTGGACAAACATTATAGTCCGTGGACTATTGAGACCATTAAGGCTGTTCTTAAAAGCTTTTTCAGATGGATGCGCGATGTCCCTAAAACAGATCCAGCGCCTATAGAAGTGCGCTGGATAGAAAGATGCACACCGCCAAATAAATTATCAAAAGAGGATCTAATCACCGAAGAAGACTTAACAAAGATGATTAACAGCACGCCAAACACAATGCACAAGGGCGCAATGTCCTCATTACATGAAGGCGCTATCCGCCCGGGAAGTGAATTCTTAGGAATGCGGATAAAAGATGTTTCGTTTTTTGAAGACTATGCAGTCATAAGAGTGCGGGGAAAAATGGAAAAGAAAAATGGTGATAGAGAAGTATATTTAGTGCGTAGCCATGATTTGCTTCGCGCATGGGTTGATAACCATCCATTCAAGAACGATCCAGAACATCCGTTATGGATAGTCACAACAGATATGAAAAAAAGGATTCGTCCTGAAGAGCATAAAGGCATCTGTTGGAACTGCGGACGCCAAAATGATCTGGAAAAGCTATTGCATCCTGAGCAACAGGTATCTTCAAACGGAAGAACAGACCCTTTGTGTTCTCGTTGCGAAGCAAATTTGAATCTTGAAAAATTATATGGCAAAGTTATTTCCCTTAAATATCTGAACAAAATACTGAAAGAAGCAGCAAAGAAAGCCGGAATCAAAAAGCGGATATATGGATACCTGTTCAGGCATAGCGGGGCGACAATCCTATACGGAACAATTGGCGAGGCGCTGGCAAAGAGAGTTATGGGACACTCTGCGGATACTCGTTGCGCGCGGGTCTATAATCACTTGAACAACGATGATTTGCTTGATGGAGTAAAGAGAGCTAACGGATTGCCTGAAGATGAGAAGAAAATTGAGCCGACCGGCGTATGCCCGAAGTGCAGCCATCCGAACGGCTACGGAGCAGCTACCTGTTCACGTTGTGGAATGTGCCTAAGTCTTGAAGCAGCCATTGAAGTAAAAATAAAAGAGGAAGATGAGTTGGAGTATAAGGCGAGATCTAAGAAGCTATTAGATTTTGTCGAAAATAACCCTCGATTACTGAAGACGCTTGGCGAGGAATTGGAGAAGGCCCAGGCAGCAGGAAATACCGCGGATAGCAAGGAGCCTCCATCAATAACGCAGGTTTGTGGAAAGGACAAAATAGGAAATGCCGTATAAGAACGTAGCTTTCCTGATGTGCTAAAGAGAACAGGTATGCTTACTCATTATGCGCGGATGAGTGAGCATGTCCTCGTTACGTAACTGCTTTGATGTCCGTGCAGAATTATCGATTTTGTCTATTCCACAATGTGCTGTATCTTATGGCGCTGTATCAAAATTATCTTTGAGCCACACACAAATTCACGCGCGCCTTTGTAACGGCATTGCATGTATAGCATATTATGTCGTCTTTTGGTTTGAATTTACGGGAATAACGTTTCAAGCATCGCATTTTGATGCAGAATTACGTTTTTGGGCCTGGCGACAGCCGTGAGGGAGCTTACGTGATTTACGATATTACTGAAGAGTGCTTAATGGGGTCAAAAGTACACCTGTGCGCGAGAAAATTGAGCGTGAATTATGCCATTATTTTATGCATTATTGGCTGCTTTATGGCGCGCGCCAACTCTTGCATTGCGCGCCTTCATCCTGTGAAACCTGCATACTCGCGGCATCAATGACCGAAAACTATTTATATTCACTAAGTACATAATACACTAAGTGAATACTATGAGATTCATAAACCGCCATGTTGAGCTTAAAGAGCTTGAGGATTGCTATGCCTTTTCAAAGAAAAGGCTTTTTTCCGTAGTAATCTATGGAATGAGGCGAGTAGGCAAGACAGAACTCATTAAGGAGTTCTCGAAGGATAAGGAATCTATATACTTTTTCGTCTATGACAACAAAACGTCAAAGGCGCTTCTAAGCGAATACGAAGAGGAGCTAAAGAGAAGAAAGATCATCGAGCCTCTTGTCAGGATTGAGACCTGGGAGAATTTCGCCGATGTTTTATTTGAGAAATGCAAAAACATGATTGTAGTTTTTGACGAGTTCCAGAACTTCAGGGAAATATATCCCGCCATTTTCTCAGTATTCCAAAGAAAATTTGACGAGAATAAAGACGTTCCAATGCTCATGATATTTTCCGGCTCCATTATCGAAATGATTAAGAGGACGTTTGAGGATATGAAAGCTCCGCTTTATGGCCGGATAAAGACTAAGATAAAGCTCGCGCCATTGTCATACAAAGACACAAAGGCCATGCTTGGCATTCTTGATTATAAAGAAGAATCTGATGTTGTGGAGTTCTATTCTATATTTGGCGGCGTACCGAAATACTATGTTGCAATAGAGGATTTTGAGCTTAATGGAAAGCCGCTGATGGATGTTTTGACGTATCTATTTTTGAGAGAAAATGCGCCGTTTGGCTCTGAAGTGCTTGATGTTCTGAGGCAGGAATTCGGCAAAAAGAAGGGCACATACTATACGATATTAGAAGCCATAGCCACAGGGCATACAAAGCTGAATGAAATCGCAACTTATGCAGGGCGCAATATGACTTCAATCACAAGATACCTGAATGATCTGACCGAGAAATATGAGATGGTGGGGCGCATTGTTCCTGTGACCGAAGACCCGGAAAAAACCAGAAAAGGCACGTATGTAATTAGAAATCCGGTGATGGCCTTCTGGTTCAGGTATATTCACAGAAACATCAGCCTTTTTGAAGGGAAAAACTTCTCAGAGCTTGTTGGCATAATTAAGAAGGATTTAGTGCGCTATGAAGGCAGGCAGTTTGAGCTTGTGGGGCGCGAATTCTTCACAGAGCTTAACGCTAAAGGCACGATGCCGTTCAGGTTCTCAAAAATCGGGACATGGTGGGGCCCGTATCGCGATAATGAAGAGCGGAAGATTGCGGAGATAGATATTGTTGCCCTGAACGAACAGACAAAAGAGATTTTATTCTGCGAATGCAAATGGCAGGATAATGTTGATGCTAAAAAGATTTTGGCCGAATTGAAGGAAAAAACTAAATTCGTGCAATGGAACAATGAGAAAAGAAAGGAGCATTACGCGATTTTCGCAAAGTCGTTTAAGGAGAAAATCAAAGAGCAGAACGTAATGCTTTTTGACCTGAAGGATTTGGGGAAGGCGTGATTTTTGAAGAGCACGTGCATCATCTCTTTCTTTGCGCGAAATTCCTCGCGTCTCCATCAAAAATATAAATCTCAATATTCAACCGTTTCTATGAAACATATGCGCGCCTTCCTCTCAACATGCAAAAATGCCGGAGTGCCCGAACTGGAAAAGACGCGCGATGAGCTCGACATTCTTGGAAAGCAAATTATCGGGGCTTTGGCAAAAAGAAAACAATACGGATTTAATTCGGCAAAATACTCTGAAAAAAGCAAATATATTGAGGCAAATCTGCGCGCAGAATTGTATCTTCCGATTCTTGAAATCCTGTGCGAAAATATGAAGATCGGCAAAAAAGCAACATCAATTGACGCAACTATTCTTGGGCTTCTGCAAAAGCGGATGAGCCTTGGGCTCAAAGCAGCCAGATTGAAAATAAAATCAAATATGCCGCTATGCGACCTCAAACGTGAAGAAGAAATTTACAATAATGCCGAAAAAGACGCAAAAAGATGCGGAATTCCGCCCGAAACCGCAAGAAAAATATTCAAAATAATTGTCAAAAAAACAAGAGAAGTACAGGAAAAGCTGCTTTAGAAATTAGCGTCCGATAATCAATCAAAATCCTTAAATCCGCGCGAATCCCATAATTCGCTGTGTTCCTATGCGCGAAATATGCCCTGACTGCGGCTGCCTTGTGAATCTTCCAGAAATTGTCGGCGAGGGCCGCTGCAACTGCATGTGCCACAAGAAAATGAGATATTATGAAAATGATTTTATTTGATTAGGTACACGTCAGCGGTTTTGCGAAGTTTTGCCGAAGGCAAAATTTGGGTGGAGCGAGCGAAGCGAACGAAAGTTCATTCCACGCCGCCGCCTATAATTTGCCGTTTATTTCTTTTTTCAGTCGTTCAAAGAATCCGGTCATAAATTCTAATCTTTGTCTGCCAATTTCCTTTGCTTTTTTAGTGTACAATTTATCGGGAATATGCCTAATTTTTGTTTCAAACTCAAGATTTGGAGCATGTTTTAACATTTCTTTAATCCGCCCATTCATTTTTCCGCCAACAAGATTATCTTTAACGTAGTCTTCAACAGGAGTATCCGAATAAATTTTTTCGCCATACTGTCCTGCTATCATAAAAGACCGTGCAATTCCGGTTGAGCCAAGAATGTCTAATTTATCGGCATCAAATAGAATTTGGGCTTCTTTTGTTTGTGGTTCGCTTCCTGTTCTGTATCTATGAGAGATAATGCAATTTTGAATATGCCTTATTTTATCTATCGGAAAGCCCACATCCCTAAGAATAGGAATTGCCATTGCCGAACTTAAAACTGCATGATCCGTATTTCCAGAAGAATCATTATCTTCTTTAACCCGTGCGATATCGTGTAATAAAGCAGCAGCTTTCAGAACATCTGAATCAACACTTTCATTTTCTGCAAGGTGTAAGCATAAATTATATACGCGCATAATATGGTCCATACTATGGGCAGAACAGGAAAGTTCTTTTTCAACAGCTTCTTTGATTTTTTGAAATTTTTGTTCCATATACTAAGAGGTAGTTAGTGAAAATATAAATATCCATAAAGGCGGGGCGAAGTGAATTTCGCACAACTCCCAGCAAATCCAAACCTGCCATGTTATGCGCAACTTCTTTCAAAGAGATGCATTATTTAAACAGGAACTGCCAATAGAATATATGGACCGAATTCATTTGGGTATTTTGCTTGGAGCCATTGCAGGGATAATTGACGTCATTCCGATGCTTCTTCAAAACTTAACATGGGATGCTAATCTTTCTGCGTTTTCATTCTGGATTGCCGCAGGATTTTTCATTGCGGTTTCCGACATTAAACTGAAAGGCGCGCTAAAGGGCGTGGCCGTCTCCCTTGTTCTGCTTATTCCGTTGGCATTTATAATCGGCTGGAAAGAGCCGGCAAGCTTAATACCGGTTCTGATTATGAATTTAATTCTCGGCTCTTCTTTGGGCATGCTCATAGATAAATTCAGCAAATAATTCAAAAAAGGAATCGCCATGTCAACCGAAACTCAGCTCATCGCAGAAACAAAAAAATGGCTGAAAAAAGCAGAAGCAGAATTCAAAAAGACAAAGCCCAAAGGAACGAAGGGAACTGATTTCGCAAAAAACATCGCCGCGTACCTTAACGACACAAAATATTTCTCGAAAAAAAAGGACTATGTTCGCGCCTTTGAAGCAGTAATCTGGGCATGGGCGTGGATTGAAATCGGGCGCGAGACAAAAATCCTTGAATAAAGAAATTGCCTAAAATTTGCGCATCCGTTCGCGAACTCTGTTCACTTGCGTTCTCAGCTTTTGAGGACTCCTTCAATTCCTCAAAATTCGTTCGCTCTCGGCTTTTTCAACCATTCACAAACGTTATCGGGTTGAAA
>JAHILE010000022.1 GCA_018897155.1 Nanoarchaeota archaeon
GGCCAATCCATCAACCACAAAAAAGTTCTCAGTATAATGAGAAATGACAATCTATTATGCATTCGGAAAAAATTCAGAATCATAACAACAGATTCAAACCACAATTTGCCGGTGTTCCAGAATTTAATCAAAGATATTGAGAAAAGCGCCTTGAAGCAATTAAATCCGCACAATTCAGCGTGATACAGCAAAAGGAATTTGCATATATTAAGGTTGTAATGATAATTCCGCGTGTTAAGGGAAAGGAAATAATTGAAACAATCCTTACGCCCGTGCCAATGGCTCAAGGCGTTGTGGTATAATTAATGCACGAGCATCATCATCATATTTCCTAATCCACATTTCTAAAATCCGCGGATATATTGTATTATTTTTTACGCTTTTTAGGCCGGTATGACTTGAATTGATATTCCGGTTTCAGATGCCTGAATACTTCGTTTTTGAGCGCTTTCTTTTCGTTGTAGGTGTACGGGACGCGCACTTTTTCAAGCGTCTTGGGATGCATCCCTGCCCAATACATGCAGGTTGAAACGCTCATAGGCGTCGGGGTGAATATTTGTATGGAGTCAATATTGTCAAAATCCTTGAGTTTTTTTCCAAGAGCTCTGCATTCGGTTATATCATCACCTGGATGCGCGACCATGAAATAGTATTTGAGCGCCTGTTTAGTGTTTTGATTCAGCTTTTCAAATTCTGCTTTGAATTTTTCGAATTTGCCATCCGGCTTATTCATAAGCGCAAGCACTTTTTTTGAAAAATGCTCTGGCGCAATTTTCAGGCATCCGGATATGTGATGCAAAGACAGTTCGCTTATGTATTTCGGGCTTTCTATCGCAAGGTCATACCTTATTCCGCTTCGCACAAATACTTTTTTTACGCCATCTATTTTGCGCACAGACTGCAAAAGATCTATGATTTTTTTATGGCTTAAATCAAGCTTCTTGCAGCTGATGCAGCTTTTTGGGCACGCTGTTTTGCAGTCCATTCCATACATATTTGCAGAAGGGCCGCCAAGGTCGTCAATATAGCCTTTGAACTGCGGGTGCTTTGTGATTTTTTTGATTTCGCAAAGTATGCTTTCTTTTGAGCGCGAAATAATCTTGCTGCCCTGGTGCTGGGCTATTGAGCAGAAACTGCATTCTCCGATGCAGCCTCTGTGCGTTACGACTGAAAATTGCGCGAGTTTCAAAAGCGATTCTTCGCTTAAGTTTCTTGAGTAGTCCAGCGAGTATATCCAGTCAAGAAATTGCGGCGTATATTTCGGATATTTGAATTGGAGGACAAATCTGTCTGTATGCTGTTGCGCCAGATTTTCATTGATTGAGAACATATTCTGCATTTTGCAAAACTGCTTTGTGTCTTTTTTCACATCCTCAAATGAAGGCAATGCTTTGAAGCCGTTCGGGATTGTTTTTGAAAATATGCATGTGCCTGCTATGCCGTACAGGTCGCGGTTATTTGCAAGGCGCTCCGCAATCTCTATTGATTGCAATTCGCCGTTGCCATAGGCCAGTATGTCCGCTCTTGTGTCTGCAAGTATGCTTGAGCGGATATTGTTTTCCCAGTAGTCGTAGTGCGCAAAACGCCGCAAAGAGGCTTCAATACCTCCGATTACTATTTTAGTTCCTTTGAACAACTTCTTTATTTTGTTGCAATACACCATAAGCGCGCGGTCCGGCATCTCAACGATTTTTGCGTGTGGGTCTTCAGACCTTTTCCTCTTAAGCGGCGTGTAATTATTCAGCATGCTGTCAATTGATCCTGAAGTTACGCAGAAGCAGAGCTTTGGTTCTCCAAGCGCGAGGAAATCTTTGTCCTGTTTCCAGTCCGGAGTTTCAATAATGCCGATACTATAGCCTTTTGCATCAAGAACTTTTGCAATCACACCGGCAGGGCTTAGCGGGTGGTCGCCATAATGCTCTGCAGTGATTATAATTATGTCAAAATCCTGTTCTTGCTTTGTTTTTGAGATCATATGCATTCCATAATAACTGTCAATAACGCTTTAACTTTATTTTATGCGATTTGCTTTTAATTAACTATCGGTTCAGAATTTTTTGAAAGAATGAAACGCCTTTTTTATCGAGTTTAACAACAGATATATCAACGGGCTGCTCTGTTTGATTCCTTAATTTTTTGAAAAGAACTTCAACACTCCGCGCGTCAATTCTCTTCGCGAAACATTTATGCGGCACAAGCGCACCTGAGAACGTTTTTGGCACGTGCATAAGCTCGTGTATCAGAGTCCTGTCCTGGTCGTCCTTGCCGCGACTGTCGAAATAGTGGCTCAGAACCTCAAGAATATAATGCGCTTCAACTCCGAGTGCCTTCTGCCAGATGCGCGGCAGGGACCAGATGCGCGCATAAGCCTTTGCCTTTGAATTGTGCGAGCGCATACATACTATGTTTTCGGCGCGGATATGTTTTAGTTCGAGCCTTTGTATTATCTCGCAAACTCTTGCCTGTATGTCCGGCGCGGATTCGAATTTCATACATTCAGTTAGCTGATAATTTATTTAAGCGCGCGCCTCACTCTTTTTCTTATTTCATGTTCTTCCCTGAATTTTTTCTTCCACATTTTGCCGAAAGCAATTCCGGTTGCAAATCCTGCGAGGTGCGCAGCATTTCCAATGTCCGACGGCACAAAGAGCCCTATGAGGTCTGTCAAAATCCAGAGCGCGGAAAATACAATTACCGGCAGGCTTGCCCCGAACCATATAGATGCCCGTGGACGCAGAAATGTCAGGCACCCTACAACACCCATTATCGCCCCTGACGCGCCAAGGGAATATGAATGCGGATAAAAGAAAAAAGAAGCAATGCTGCCGGCAAGCCCTGCTGTGAAATAAACAGAAATTATTTTCTTTGGGCCAATCACTTTTTCAAGAGACGCCCCGAAAATCAGGAGCGCGACCATATTCATGAGCAGATGCCCTATATTTACATGCACAAAAAGCGATGTAAAAAGCATCCAGGGGTTAGTTAAAATTTTCGAAGGATTAAGCGCGAGATTTTCCTGGAGCGCAGGAAATGGCATCTCAAGAAGTGATATTGCTATTGTGACAATCAGCAATGTATTGGTTATGCGCGCCATAAATTCACCATTTGACGCATTTAATGTTCGTTGAAGTTTCTGACGGAAATCTCGTTGAAATGATCCCTGCCGCTTTCAAGCGTGTAATATATGTCGTAATCCGCGAAAGTGTTGTTGACATGTATAATCACTCTTCCGCGCGCAAGCCGCGGCCCGGTTTCTTCGGCGCGCACATATCCGTTGCCAACTCCATTAGAATCGCTGCCGTCTATGCGCACCTTTATCACTCCGTCAAATGTTGTGTTTGCATTCTTTAAGAATATCGATTTTATCACCATGTTCGCATCTATGGTTGTGTAATTCGTGGCGTTTCCAGATTTATTGAATGTCGCAATGATGTGCTCATTTTCTATAATTATTTCCGTACCGCTGTCAGCGACATTGACGTTTGTATTCGCACTGAATATCAGGTTTCCTACAACGCGCCTTGTGCGCGGCGAAATCATCTCTGCATCGGTTTCAATGCCGTATACTATCATGTCGTTTGCCGAATCGATTGTTATATCGCCTTTTTTAATTTGCAGCGGAACAACACGCGTCGAGCCGCGTCCTTCCGATGCCACATCCTGTATAATTTTGTCAAGGTTTGCGAAAGAATCCTTTGCCTGGTCAACCGCAGCCACATCCTGCATTTTTGTTATTGCAGGGCTAGCGATTTGCATTACAATAAGAAGGGCTACGCTGACTATTCCGACATAAAGCGCGCCTGCAAGAAGCGGAGAAACACCCTTCCGATTTCCAGAGAACATAACATTATTTGTGAATGGCTGTTTATATGTTTTGAATACCCCCGACTATGCGCGCATTATAATTCATCAATGCGCCATTTTGGAAATATGTCTATTTTTGTCTTTGATTTCTTTTTGAACTCAATAATACCTGTCCATGCGATATTGGCTCCACAATCTCCGGCAAATTCGCGCGGAACGTTCCGAAATTCAGCCCTGCGCTCTTTACACATTATCGAGAGCATTTCTGCAAGCCTTTTGTTTGCGGCAACTCCGCCTGTTAGAAGCAATGTATTTTTCTCAGTATGCGCGAGTGCACGCTCCGTCACTTCCGTAAGCATTGCATATGCAGTTTCCTGAAACGAGAAGCAGATGTCTTTTAAATCGAACTTTCCTGATTTGAATTTTCGAACAACATCAGTGCAAAGCCCTGAGAATGAGAAATCCATGCCTTTTACAGTGTATGGCAGAGGAATGTATTTTCCGCCAACCGCAAGCTTTTCCACTTCGGGACCACCCGGGAAAGGGATGCCTGTTTCTCGCGCGAATTTGTCCACTGCATTTCCGATTGCAATATCGAGCGTTTCGCCGAAAACGCGGTATTTTCCGCCGCCCCAGCCAATGATTTGAGAGTTTCCGCCAGAGACATAAAGCACAAGCGGGTCGCATGCGCCGGTCATTAATTTTCCTATCTCAACATGCGCGAGGCAGTGATTAACTGGAACAAGCGGCTTTTTGATTTTTTCGGAAAGTTTTTTTGCAAAATCCAGGCCTACTGCAAGGCACGGCGAAATGCCCGGCCCTGCGCTGTATGCGATTATGTCGATGTCAGAAAGCTTGAGCTTTGCATCGTCCAGCGCCTTTTGCAAAATTGCTTCAGCAACCGCTTTGTGATGGTCGCGCGCCTTTGACGGATGGATGCCTCCGGCTTCGGGGCGGTATGTGTCGCGCGCATTTGAATAAACTTTGCCGTTTACAACCGAAGGTTGTAAAGCCGAGAGCGAGCGCGGCGAAGCGACCGGATTGTCGTCGACTATTCCGATGCCGAAAGTATGCGCGGTTGATTCGATGCCAAGAGAAATCATAGTTTATATTCATCATTCAAATTAATAAGTTCTGTTTGAACTTTTTATTTTGTCTAAAATTTCAATATTGATTTATATATTTCGTAATACACTATTTTGCAGTGAGAAAATGGAATATGAAAATATTTATCGTTTAATGCAAAAATTAGATGAGCTGACTAATAAAACGAATGCTCAGAAGTATTTTTCTGAAGTGATAAAAAGACCGGAATTAGATAATTTAACTAATCAAATTGATGCCCTGAGGTATCTTATTTGTGATGATATAAACCATTTTAAATCTGACGAAATCATCAGTATAGATACTTATCCTTCTCCAAAAATAATCGGACGTTTAGAAGAATCATTTATTCCGAAAGATCCTTTAGTATTCGATGAACAACGCGGTTTAGGAACGCGAATAAATTTTAAACACAATCTTGAACAAGTTTGTTATGATCCCGAGATTAAGCGAGCTCATTTAGTTAATATTGGGTCGTCCAGCGGCATTATACGTTATAATTCCAAGATATGCCGTGGAAAAGAGAAAGTGAACGAACAATTAGGATTAGAAGGTTTAGCATTTGAATGATCCTTTAATTTTATGGATGGCATTATGTCAAACTATTGCGAAAAGGCGGCAAAAGTAACAGGTGCTGCAGGCGCGCTTCTGGCAGCATCAGATGATTTTCTTAGAGGAAACTTGCTTTCAGGACTGGTTGATGGCTTCAGTTTTGGAGTATTGGGTTATTTGCTGGGTTATGTTGCTGGCGGCGTAGCGGATTTTTTCAGTCATGATGATGAAAAAAGCGCTAAAAAGTCGGCGAATAACGATGCAATTCATAATAAGCTGACTGCTTGAAAGCCGTTTTTATTTTTCCCTTTTCTATATTGTTATATGCCTCAAAAATCCTTTCGTTCCGCTGACGCTCCACTCGAGGTTTTTGAACCCAATAAATCTGTGAATGGTTCAAAATATCAATCATGGGACAATCCGCGCTGCGAGATTCTAAAAGCCTTAGCAGAGGCAAAGCCCATGAGCCATAAGCTCTGTCTAGAATGCAAGGGCGGAAGGCTCCTATGCGGCAGGGAGTCGTGCCCATTGCTTGCGAAGATCCATATCCAAAGCCCTATTGAGCAGACTCTCAAAAAGACAATGTTCGGCCCATCCCCTCCGTCTTTGTTTGTCGGCTGGATGGGATATCCGAATGTTTTTGTCGGGCCGATGGTTTCACTTGAGCCCGAAAACGCGCAGCATCTGGACAATCCCCGGGAGTGGTACGGCGCGGATTTCAACGAAATAATTCGCATGCGCTCTTCCCTCGCGCGCTCAAAGACAAAAGAGCATATTAAGTCAAACAGCAGGATGGTAATGGATGTGCAGGAATTGACTCTGTCAAAATACAGCGTTGATGTTGAGTTGGAATTCAAAAAGGCGCCGCATTATTCTCTTTCGTTTTCCCCGATTTCCCAGCCTGTCGGACCCACAGGGATACTTGAGAAATTTAAGATTGCGGGCAATGTCTCGATTCCGCAGAAAGTTGAAAAAGTCGTTTGCGACGATTTAAAATCGGTTGATTCCGCGCGCATGCTTTATGAAAAAAACTTTGATGTGTATTATATATCAAAGGTTTTATCCGCGGGAATTCTCGGAATCGCGAAAAATCGGAAGTTAACACCCACGAGATGGTCGATTACGGCCACCGATTCAATTTTGGCTAACGAGTTGATGAAAAAAATCCGCGATTATCCGAAAGTAAATGAATATTTGGTCTATTCAAACACTTATCTTGACAATCATTTCGAGGTGCTGCTTATGCCCGGAGCATGGTCGTTCGAGCAGTTCGAGGCTTGGGCAGCAAATACTTTGTGGACACTTGCAATGGATTCGCCGACAATAACGCAGGAATCAGAGGGCTTTGATGGTCGGACAAAATACGCAATAAAAGAAGGCGGCGGATATTATGCAGGACGGTTTGCAGTGTGCGAGCAGCTGGAAAAAATGCGCAGGCA